>JBFGKR010000011.1:0-13850 GCA_041576575.1 Arenicellales bacterium
TCGATGATCCAGGTCGGAAAGTCCTGTATGTCGTTCTCGACGCAGGCGAAATTGCGCACGCCGCCGCGTCCGTGCGGCGTGCACTCGACGTAGGGCAACCGGTCATCCGATGCCTCGAACAAGTCTTTCTGCTGCTGGCAGGCCGGGCACCAGTAGGCGCCGTAAAAGCGTGCGCCGGAATCGGTCAGATGAACGGCGAGGGCTTTCAGATACGGCTTCTCGGGCCCCGCGGCCGGATCCAAGAGACCGCTGAAGTGCAGGACCAACGCGAAAACGACCACTACGGCCGAAGCAACCGGAACCGGCAGCGCTGTCGCCCACCCGTGCTCCGGTATGTGCGCGGGCCTGCGCACCAGCAACAGCACCAGCAGCGCATTCGCGAACCCAAAAGAAACCAGGCAGTAGACGCAGACCGCTTCTATGACGAACACCGAAACGCTGGTGAGATACCAGCTCACGGCGGCGCCCACCATCGCGACGGTCAAGGCCATGCGCCAGGTGCTCGGACGGCTGCGCAGGCGCCATACCAAGCGCGCGAGCAGCGCATACGTTAAAAAGCCCCAGAACGCAATCGGCAGACCCAGCAGGATTGACCAGCGGCTTTGCTGCACCAGGCCGCAGTCGGATTCCGCCCCGCAGTACGCCGGGAATTCTCCAAACCACGCGACGAAAGTGAGGTACGACGTCAACGCGATTCCGGCCAGGGCAAGCCCAAGCAGCCAATTGTCGAGCGGGTGCGAACTTCGCGCTCCGGTGACCCGGCCACTTCCCTTCTTCACCCGCGCTTCGGCGCGACGCCCTTCCGCCCCGGGGATCTTGTCCCCGGCTCTGCGCTTACCGGACCGACGCTGCTTTCTGGACATTTCCTGATGATTCCTAAGATTTGGTGCGTACTTCCTCAACTGGACACCGATCCGCGGAGCCGCCCGTTCACGGCGGAGGCCTTTTGGATCAACGCCTCGACCGGCGCTTTCTTGACGCCAGTTGCCAGCGAGCAGTCACGCCTCGTTTAATCGCAAGATCCGCCGTTCCCGCTTCCGTATCGTTTCGCTCCGTCCGGTGGACTTGCCTAACGACCCCTCGGTCCCGGCCGACGACAGGATACCTTAAGTGGAACGTTGCACGCACCTATCTGTACTCTGCCGCTGGTGCAATTCACGGATAATCCCTCTCGTCGGTCGTTAGACCATTGACCGCAGGAAAAATAACGGGTTGGTGCATGCCCGCCTTCAGCTTCTGCGGGTATGCCGGAGAACTCGACGAAGAACCGGTTGAATTCGTCGCACGCGGCTTGTTTGTGATAGGCGGCAAATTCCGCTCGGTGCGATTGCCGCATTCCCAGCCTCGTCTCAGGTGAAACCGTTAATCCGACCTAGAGGCGATCTCACGCCGACGACCAAGACCGTCAAAGCACCGACCAATAACACCCGGTCAGTTGCGACGTCGAGTCTCGCCGCGCCATAAATCCCGTAAGACACTCCTGTTAATCCTGAGACGACTGCCCATGCGCGCGAGTCCGGTACCCGCACTATCGTCGCCAATCCGATTACGATCGATACTGTCGGGCAAGGATTCGAGCCGATGGCCGCGGAATATGGGTACGCAATGAATGAGGTCGCATCTACGAAATGTGGATAGATCCACCCGACCGGAACAGATGCTATTCCGCTTTAGTCCCCGCGCCGGATTGTCGTGTACTCTCTCGAGCGCCGTTTCGGAACGTCAACCAAACCGCGACTGCGACCAGGCCAACCACCGCTCCCGAGATAACGACCATGCCCCAATCGGTCCAAACAATTACTCCTCCCTGCTTCAAACGCAAGGTCTCAAAGCGCTCGACCGTCCAATGCCACGCGGTGTGACCAGCCAGCGCTGAAACTACAATGATTATATAGCGTTGCAAGCGCGCGGCCTGGGTCACAAGAGTAATAACGGGGACGACCGCAAGCAGAAAAAGCACCTGACCGATTTCAACTCCGATATTGAAAGACAGGAGGGAAAGCAAAAAATGCGATCCGGCAAATTGTAGATCTTGTTGCAGGACAAAGGAGAAGCCAAAGCCATGTACGAGACCAAACAAGGCAGTAATTCGCCAGCGGTGTTTGAGCTCTGCGGCTACTACGTTATCCACGGCCATATACAGGATCGACAACGCGATCAGCAGCTCGACCAGCGGTGGAAACCATGCGCCCTTTGGCACCATGCCAAGCGCCGCGGCGATCAGCGTAACGGAATGGGCGATGGTGAAAGACGTTACGACACCTACCAAAGACCAGATATGCCGGACACGAAATGGCGCCACAAGGCAGAGGAGGAAAAGGAGGTGGTCGAGACCGTCAAGTATGTGCGCCCAACCAAGCTTCACGAATGTCCACGCCGCCTGGTACCAACGCGGATCCAAAAAGACCAAACCGGTGCTCGGATGCAGCTCGTAAGCGCGTACGGCGCCGTCGGGGCGCAACAGACGCAGGACGAGCGTGAGACGGTTCCTCAGACCGGGTGCCACCTGAAAGTCGAGTGAAAAGCTGGAATGTTCAGAGCGGATTGGGTACTCGAGGTGCGTGTCTACGTAGCCTTGGTTCCAGAACACGTTCGTCTGTGGTGGTAGAGGTGGACCGTAAATGCTTTCGCGTGCCGTCGTGTAGTTCTCGAAGGAGCGATCGGATGGGCGGGCGACGCGGGCTTTGGCGCGTGCCGGTTTGAGACGCGCATTGTCCTCGTAGATCAGGATTTCCCGCGAGATGGCCGCTATGGCCGTATTGAGCGGTTCTTCCATGTGTTCAAGAGCGAGAAATCCGGTCCCCCGCTTAGGAAAGTTTAAATTGAGAAACATCACTAAAGGGACGCGCACAACCAGATGGAGCCGATCTTCCTCCGGTTTTATAAAACCTGTGAGTAGAATTTGATCGGGAATGTCGTGCGCAACGGATCGCAGCGGTAGAAAAACATTTGCGAGCAAGAACGCAGCGAACACAACCAGACGCGCACGAGAGACGAGGTAACGCTCGCGGCCACTCACAATATCGGACTCCCCGCGCCTTGTTCTTTAAGACACTCCCTCCCATCCAGACACGGATGGGAGGGAAAAAACGATGTGTCCTCTACTTGGCTTTGCAGCGTCTCGGTCCTCTCGGGACGAACTTTTGTGCGCGTTTACCAGTGTCAACCTCTGCCGTATAGAGGTTGTCCTTGGAGTCGACAGCTACGTTGTGCACCCAATGGAACTGACCGGCACTACGCCCGCCTCGACCGAACGTGCTCAGAATGTCGAGAGAAGCACGTTCGAGAATCCACATCGTCTGGTTGGTGCCGTCCGGATTGAAAAGACAGCTTTGCCGCTTGTCCGATGAAGTATCGAGGTCCCAGGTGCTGCCGTTGCCGAGTGTCTCCACGGCGACGAACTTCTCCTTCATGAAACCGCACACACCCTCCGCTTGTCCCGGATTCGCGCAAGGCGCACCCGCCACATTTTTGTCAAACACCTGGATGCGGTTATTCACGCGATCGCAGACGTACACCCGGTCGTCGACGATGCGCACGCAATGCACCGGGTTCTTGAAGTTGGGGTCGGGGCCGATGGGATCGCTGTTTTGACCGGTGTCGTCGACCGGGTTCTGTCCGTACGCGCCCCAGTGGCGCCGATACATCCCTGTATCCGCATCGACCACGACGATCCGGTGATTACTGTAGCCGTCAGCGATATACAACTCGTTGGTCTCCGGGTCCACCTCCATATCCGCCGGTCTCGACACTTGTGGGGTGCCGTTTGCGGCGCCACCTGAGTCGTTACTATCAGGCGTACCTTCGCCGGAATCTCCGATCTGATAGATGAACGTCCCGTCTGCAGCGAACTTCAAAACCATGGAGTCTGCACCGTGCGTACCGGCGTAACGACAGGGATTGCCGGCGCCGCAGTTGCCGTTACCGGTACCGTTGCCCGCAATATAAACGAAGTCGTTGTGGTCCACGTAGATGCCGTGCTCCCCGGCCGGCCATTGACAGCCCTGCGCCGGATCACAACCCGGCTCCCCGGATGCGTGCGGACCGATGAAACCGGCGTCGGCGGGTCCGCCCCAAGACCTAAGCAAATTACCCTCGCGATCGAACTGCATCACGGCCGGGGCCGGTACGCAGCACTGGGCCACGCGACCGTCCGGGCGCGGATTACCCAGGCCGTCCACCGCGGTCGGCGTCGAGGCGTCGGGGCAGATCCCGTCAGCGGCATCGGGCACCGGAATCGTGCCGTCGTCGCACTCAAAACCGATGGCTTCGGTTGCCCAGGCCTCGTCGTTGGTTAAGGATCGTTGGCGCTGAACGATCCAGATGTTGTCGTGACGATCTACCGCTATGCCTCCAACCTGGCCGATTATCCAGTTGTGAGGTAGCGGTTTCGGCCAAGTGGCGTCGACCATATACCGCGGTGCGTGTGCTCGAGACGCGTTGTGCTTATCATCGTCTTCACTGCTGCTGTCGTCGTCATCTTTGGCCAACGCCTGTCCGCACATCAACGGCATCACCAACGCCAACGTCACCATCGATCTGCTTGCTCGATAGACCGCCTTGCTTCTACCCCCGACGCTTCTCAGTACTCTTGGCATTTCAATCCTCCTCGTTCCGTTAAACAATGCTGTCTGCATACGAATTACGCAAAAGTTTGTGCCTGTCCGGCTGGGTCGGATCTTCTCGGCGAAATCGGGTGACCGACGGAACCGATATTCTGCGCCTGGCGGCTTCCACAATCCATGCAACATGCACACGGTTCGACAAACGGCAATCTTATGTCGACGGATTGAAGAACGTAGAGTTGCGCATAAAGTGGCGGTTATGAGGTCGCTATGCATCAATCGTGCCGCAAAACAAGGTAGCTAAAGTCTTAATGAATGAGCAGATTACGATTGAGGGGTTGTCATTTGAACCACTCGCTGACACCACTGAGTTGAACAAGCACCTTGTGGCGCATAGCTGGAGATGCCTGCCGCGCAATACGCAAAGCGACCCAGGCTCGTGATGCCACTTGGAATTCGTTCCGCGCGATACGCTGTACTTCGGCGGCACCGGCGTTTCAACGCGAGGCGCCAAATTACGATGCTGCCGCCGCGCGGATGACAAACACGCGTGAGCGCATTCAACCGCGACGCGCGCGGTTGTAAGGGTAAGTCTTTCGAGATACGGTCACGACATGAACCAACGGACGCGCAACGCAATATTGCGACCGGGGCACAACTGCTGGCGGAAAGAGCACGCCCGGCGGGTTGCCTGCGCAATCGACGGCGACGCTTACTTCCGCGCGGCTCGCCAGGCAATTCTTCGCGCCCGGCACTCCGTCTTCATCCTCGGCTGGGATATTCACAGCAAGTTACAGATGGTTCGCGACGATGACGACGACGGCTACCCGAGGGAACTTGGTGCACTATTGGATTTCGTGGCCAAGCATCGCGATATAGAGGTCTACGTGTTGAGCTGGGACTTCGCCATGATCTACCTGGTGGAACGAGAAATGTTTCCACTGTACTCGCTGAATTGGAAAACGCATCCGCGCGTGCAATTTTGTATGGACGATAGGCACCCCTTGGGCGCGTCGCAGCATCAGAAGATCGTGGTCGTAGACGATTCCGTCGCATTCTGTGGTGGAATGGATCTGAGCCAGTGGCGTTGGGACACGCCGCAGCACCGTGTTGTTGACGAACGCCGTGTTGATCCGAGCGGCAAACCCTATCCACCGTTTCACGACGTGCAAATGGTTGTCGACGGTGACGCCGCCGCGGCGATCGGCGAACTTGCTCGGGAACGCTGGCAGAACGCGACGGGTGACGAAATCGACGGCATTGGCACAGCGCTGCATCGTGATCCCTGGCCGGATTCGCTGCAGCCGCTGATGCACGACGTAGAGGTGGCAATCGCGCGTACCCAGGCCGAGTATTCCGGCCGACAGGCCGTGCGAGAGGTGGAGCGTCTGTTTTTGGACAGTATCGCCGCCGCAGAACGCTTCATTTATATAGAAAATCAGTATCTGACAGCGCACTGCATAGGCGACGCGCTGGCGCGGCTCTTGCACAAGGACGATGCACCGGAAGTCGTGATCGTCATGCCGCGCGAGACCGGTGGCTGGCTCGAGCAATACACCATGGACGTCCTGCGTTCGCGCCTCATGAAACGGTTACGCGCTGCGGATCGAGCCGGACGTCTCCGATTGTATTATCCAAAGTTGTCGTCGGCGTCGGACATCTCGCTCATGGTGCACTCCAAGGTCATGGTTGTCGATGACCGGCTACTCAGGGTGGGTTCGTCCAACCTGAGCAATCGTTCGATGGGTCTCGATAGCGAGTGCGACCTCTCGGTAGAGGCGCAGGACGGCACAGAAACACAAGAAGCGATCGCGGATTTTCGAAATCAGATTTTGGCCGAGCATCTAGGAGTCGCAACCGAGGCGGTCAGTCGGGTAATGAAACGAGAAAATTCGCTGATCCACACGATAGAAAGTCTGTGCGGACAAGAACGCTCGCTCCAGTTGCTGGACACCGACATAGATCCACAGGTCGACCAATTGGTTCCCGAATCCGCGCTTCTGGATCCCGAACGACCCATTGATGCGCAGCGATTCGTCACGTATTTCGTTCCCGAGGAACACAAGACCGGAGGCGCGCGACGCGCGCTGCTGGGTATCGTGACGATGACCGTTCTCCTCGGGCTGGCCGCGGCATGGCGCTGGAGCCCGCTTGGCGACTGGTTGGACATTGAAGAAATGGTAGCCCACGCGAGAGAACTCAATTCGCAACCCCTCAGCTCGCTGCTGTTGATCGTCGCATTTACAACGGCTGCAACGCTGGCGGTGCCATTAACGCTGTTAGTAGTGACGACCATTCTGGCGTTTGGTTCGCTTGCCGGATTTTTTTATTCGTGGGTCGGCGCGGAACTTAGCGCACTTCTTACCTACGCTGTCGGGCACCACGTCGGACGCGATCTGGTGCGCCGCTATGCCGGAGAGAGGCTGAATGGCATCAGCCGGCATTTGTCGAAACGCGGCTTGCGCACCATTATCGTTCTGCGCATCATACCGGTTGCTCCGTACACCGTTACCAACCTGGTCGCAGGCGCCTCTAATATTGGTTTGAGGGAATTCGCTATCGGAACTCTGCTTGGCTTGTTGCCCGGTCTGATTGCCATCGCATTATTTGCCGATGGTTTGGTGCGCTCCATGCGCAATCCGGATGTCGGCAGCGTTACCTGGCTCATCGCCGTGGTATGCATAATCGCTTTGGCCTTACTCTGGTTGCGCAGACGACTACGCGGCGATCAAACCTCAGAGCAACGATCGACCGAAAGCTGAATTGCGCTGTGCATATAAAGGTCGCGACCTGGAACCTCCACCGCTGTATAGGCCGCGATGGAGTGCAATCGATCGAGCGTTGTGTGGAGGCCCTACTGGAAATCGACGCCGATGTGGTGGCCCTGCAAGAAGTGGAAACGCATCCCGACGACGCCAAGAATATGCTCGCCCAATTGGCCGGGCAAACCGGTAAACGCGCCATACCGGGCATGACGATGTTGCGAGCGGACGCGTGCTACGGTAACGCCGTGCTCACGAGCTTGCCCCCGAGCAAGGTCCGTTATCATGACCTGAGCGTGCGCGGTCGTGAGCCGCGGGGCGCGCTGAACGTTGAATTCGAATCCGGTAACTGCAAGATCCAGCTCATCGCAACGCACCTCGGTCTGCGTGCGCCCGAGCGTCGCCAACAAGTGCGGCGATTGTTACCTTTGTTCGAGCTGCAAAACTACGATCTGGTAGTTCTGCTCGGCGATTTCAATGAGTGGTTGCAGTGGGCGCGACCGTTACGCCTGTTGAAAAAATTTTTTCCCGGTTCGCAGCACCGCCGTTGTTGGCCGGCGCATGCTCCGATTTTTGCACTGGATCGTATCTGGGTACACCCCCGCGATGCTTTATGCGGTTTGACGGTGCATAAAAGCGGGATTGCGCGTGTTGCCTCCGATCATCTTCCGCTGAGTTCGAAGTTAAAGCTCGAGTGTGGGTCGCTTTGAGCTTGGTTCTCACAGGAGCGGCGCTCCCGGATTAGCATTACGAGAAAGACCACCAGAAATAAACAGAACAACACTTGAGCGACGCTCGCGGGGGCGCCTGCAATCCCGATAAACCCCAACACGCCCGCGGCAATGGCGATGACAAAAGATGTGGCGGCCCCACTCCGCATACAATCCTCCTCGGCACACGCTTTGAAACGCCCTATTTGTCCGTTTTTTCTTTGAGTTTTTCGGCCGCCTGCTCGACCTTGTCGCCCGCCTGCTCCTCGATGTTGTGAATTTTCTTTCCGGCTGTTTCCGCTGGTCTTTCGCGTTCGCCTACGCTGAAGCCCATCGGCACGAGACCCGCGATCCATATCGGCATGGATCTATATAAAATGTTCATTTTACTGGATGCATAACTTTAATTTCTCGTATAGGTTAGCGTGCCGCCGCGACACGGAATAGCGCTGTTCGTCGGGCCGGATATAAAATCCGTCGTAGGCCGGCGACAGGGGGCCAGCAAACCGTCGCTCAGGTAGCGTACTATCGAAACCGCGATCATGCGCATCGGCGTCGAGAATCATGCGAAGGAAATACCGCTTACTGCAACAAATCGATGAACTGAGGACGAGCTACTGGTTCGTACCCGGCGGCATGGTCCTGGGGGCGATCGCTCTTGCAATATCAGTGCAGCACCTGGACGCACGGTTCGTGCATGATTCGGTACCGGGACTGAGATGGCTGTCAACCGCACGCCCCGAAGGAGCGCGATCGATTCTGGCCACCATAGCAGGCTCGGCAATCACAGTGACCAGCGTGATTTTCTCGATTACCATCGTCGCCATCTCCATGGCATCGAATCAATTCGGTCCTCGTTTGATTCGCAACTTTATGCGCTCTGGCGGTGCTCAGTTTGCGCTGGGACTGTTTCTTGCCTGCTTTGTCTACTCACTGCTTATGCTGGGTCATATCGGCGGAGTCGGCCTCGAGACGAAAACGGCTTACCTGTCGGTAGCCGTCGGCCTGGTATTCGGCATCGCGTGTTTTTTGGCGTTGATTTATTACATCCACCATGTATCTACGTTCATTCAGGCGCCCCATATCATCCAAGACGTCACCGACGATTTTCTGGCGGCGATAGCCCGCATTTATCCGCCGAAGGAGAAGAGGACGACACCGCGGGCTGCGGAAGATACGGACACAATAGTGACAAATCGCAAGTGCATCGAGGAGGTACGTTGCGATAGTTCAGGGTACGTTTTGAGTATCGCCGTCGATCTCCTGTTCAAGATCGCGACGGATCATAATGCCACCATCGACGTTCAAATTAGAGCTGGTCATTTTTGTGTACAGGGTGAAACGCTGCTGAAAATTTATTCCCAAAAAGGCGTGGACATGGATTGTCGGGAGCGCTGCCTTGGGGCGGTGAAGCTGGGGATACAGCGTTCTCCCACCGAGGACCCGGAGTTTGCGCTTAATCAGTTGGTCGAAATTGGAATTCGGGCGCTATCCCCGGGAATCAACGATCCCTTTACGGCAATCAACTGCATAGATCGCATGGGTGCCGCGCTGGTGTTTCTCGCATCACGTAGCTTGCCGATCACCTCGCTGTATGACGACGGAGGCGTCTTGCGGCTTCGTTTTGTCGTCGACCAGTACGAACAGTTGGTGCACTCCGCGTTCGATCAGTTTCGCCAGCACGCGCTTGGCAATGCGGCCGTTATGATTAGACTTCTTGAAGTCATCGACAAGGTTGCCCGCGCCGGTCCGGAGAAGGAGTATGCCATTTACTTGAAACGACAAGCGGACCTCATCGATAACGCTGCAGGAAGTCTGACCGAGCAGTACGACCGGGAGTGTATGAGCCGACGCTACGAAGCGGTGAGAAATTCTCTCGGGGTCGTTGAGGGAGACTGAATCAAAACCGCTTTCCGCCGTCTGCAACGCTCAAGACTTAGACGGTTCCTAGACCGCCGGGCCGTCGCAACTCAGCCACGTCGGTGTCGGTGTCGGTGTCGGCGTGTAGCGGCTAGCGCGTAAATCTTCAACAGATCATTCTCAGAAACAGCGATGGATGAGTCGAGCTGGCTGAGCGCGTACACCGGATCGGAGTGCTCGATTACGTCGTACGCACGCTTGTTCTCCGCCGTCTTCCTGTGCTGTCGCGACACCCAGACGCGGTAGTGCCGTCGCGGGAACGCGTAATTGAAAGCGATTGCCACTATCGATATCACGGTCACATTCAAAGCCACCGGCGTGAGCACGAACTGAAAACCTAGTTCTTCAATCTCGGACCCGCCGACAACGGCCACCAATGCGGTCGCGCCGCCTGGAGGATGCATGCAACGCAGAGGGTACGTACGTCCTTTCGACGCGCCCACAGCGAGGGAAGCGGCTTGGATGTCGAGGGGGATGAGTGTCACGCGGCTAACGCCAATAACCGCAGATTACAGGTTCCCCCCGATTGAGGGCCAGGGTTGAGACAACAAGCCGAACGTGTTGGATTGGATTAGTCGATTCTCACGGCTGCGGGTCGGGATCCGGAAGGCTGTATTTGATATTTACCGTCGTTTCGGCGCGAGCGCATGCAAACGATGCCTCGAATGAGACGATCACGATTCCGTTATGTTAACGGAATAGTTGAACTTTGTTGTCGGGCAACCATTCCCTCGGTTGACTTTCTGTTCGACATCGATACTTCTCGTCATCGTATTCGCAATACTTGAAATGCCCGGTTTCCAACCCAAAAACAAAATTGCCGCCCGGTTTGACCGTGATCAAAAGCGTCAGTTGGTCTTCTCGGATGTAGACGGGACCTTTTCTCCATTGAATGGAGGACGTACTTTCGTCGAAGTTCTTGATTTCCCAATCTAGGAACAAATCACTCAACTCGTACGACCGAACAACTTTTCCCCGTGCGTCATATATCACGACAACCTTCCCGTATCCGATGTTATGCCAGTTGTCGACAGTCACGACACGCCCTCTGTCAGAAACAAAGAACTCGGCGGGCGCAACTGGATTGAGAAGGACCGCCTCAGCGGCGAGCCTATAGGAACGATCCCGATGACGGCGATAAAATTCGGCCCTGGCGTATTTGCCTTTCTTTTCGCCGGTAAAACCGAACATGTCGCCGACGCTGTCACCGGGAACGACCCTGACGAAATAGTCGCGCGTCGCGCTGAATACTTCCTGTATTCGCGGAGCCGGCCAATCATCGGCGGACACTGCCGGCACAGCACTCCACAACAAGGTGCCCAGGACTACGCTCGTGACAGGGACTCGGCGCGTCGTAACTGGAATCGAGCGGGCACGGCATTGCCGGGACTTGACGCTGTTTGTACGTCCTCGCGGAGGATCGCCGAACGTATGGTCGGTTTGCTTCACCGGCTAGTTTGACGCGTCGCGCACGCGATTGGCGGAGACGGCTACCCCCAGCATCGCGACCGCCCCGAACAGGATCCTGGCGACACCTGCATGTGTGCCCCGGGAAAACATCGAACTGCTTCCCGTGAAGTAACGGGCGTCGCCGAACAGCGCACCCGGGCGCAGACGACGGTCGTCCCCACCACGACCACGCCCGCCGCCAAGCTCGCCAACGGGTGAGTGGACGCAACCACGACGACGCCGCCGCCCGCGAAGAACAACCCGCATACGCCGACAACCCAGCGGGGCGCGTTCATCGGCGGGACCGACATGGGGCCCCACCCGAATGCGGCCAGCACAATGAGCGCTCCCATGAGGATGAAAAAGGCACCCACAGATAATGATTTTTGTGAGGTGCGTCGAACGATGCGCTGCTTTTCAACCCGGCAACGAGCATGTTTAGACAGAGGGCGCGATGTCGCACGGCGTCGTCACGCTTTTTCATGCGAATTTCCCATATAGGACTCGAAGTTTTCAATGTAATCATCCATGTTTTCTTCGAGCATTTTTCGGTATTGGTTTAAGACATACTCCACTGTTTCTGCTTTGGAATTGGCCATTTCTTGACCGCTGTGCCAACCGCAAGCACTTACCCAGGCATTAAAGCGGGCAACCCCGTACATAAAGGATGCACTAACTTCGCCGCGGCCGACATTTTCATTAATTTGAGAATTCGACAGATGGATGTGCGCATCCGCGCGCTCGTAAAATCCGTCATCTACGTTTTTCACGGGTTTATCTCTATTCGGGACAACAGGCCAACGTGGGAATCGCTCCGATATTGATATACGGAGCGGTACGGATATCGTGATATTCGACTATTGTAGAAGATTGAACAGTAGCTGGAAACGTGCGCACGCGACGCGCAGTCGGATGCAACCGGAAGTGTCGACGCCTAACCGGGTTTACTTTCCGCAAATTGGAGCGCTTGCCTCGTACACTTCTACAAGGAGATCAGCACCGACATCTGGAGCGCTACGGCGAGCCCTTCTTTTCGAATCCGCGCCGGTCTGCAACGGTAGGATTCTCAAGAGGTGCGAATGCAGGAAAAATCCCAGTCGCGATCAAGCCGAGCGTTTTGGTCTGCGCATCCTGCATACAACCCCCCTGCCGGCGCCGTCTTATCAGGTATCGATTGACAGGCCGAAGGGACGTCCAAAATCGTGGATTGCAGCTGCAAGGCACGGCGTTATGGTGAGGTGACCCAACCTTTCCCATTGCTGATAATGGCGGCGGGATCGAACTTCAGCGTCAAGGTGCACGATTCATGAGTGCCCGAAAGATACACGGACTGAACGATCTGTGCGGCCTCGATCTTACCGCACGATACTATGCGGGTAGACCTACTGTTTCGTAATTTCGTACACCCGGATGCTCGCAATGAATGGATTGTCCCGGGCGATCTTTTCCGCGTCGTCGAGGCTCTCGGCATTGACGATCGAATAACCCGTGATGGACTCCATCCCCATGGGTAGGTCCTTGGATCCGTTACGCGAAATTTCCCGCGCTCCGCCGTGGAAACCCCCGTGTTCCACGGTCTTGTCCGCGATCGATTCAAACCAATTTCCCCAAGCCGCCATGATCTCTTCGGTAGGCTTTTCGAACCCGTAATGCAGCAACATGAATCGTTTCACTTTGTTCTCCTCCACTGATTTTTTCTGTACGACCGGCGGCCCAGCACGGTAAACCGTGGCTCCCCGTCAGTCAAGCCGAACGGCCCGAGGTTCAGAGGGGGTCGGTGACGAACGATAGACGTGATAATTCTCATTTGTCACCGACCCCTTCTCTGTAACTTCCGATCACGGCTCACAGACTCTGTTATCATCCGCCCACAGAATGCGGCAAAGGTTGGAGGAGCGGAGATATGCGCATCAGATTACATCTCATTTCAAGCTTAGTGTCCTCGACGCTTGTGTTTCCGCCGGTGGTATACGCCGCCGGTCCGTTTAATGTGAAACCTTGGTACCTTGTCGGTGACGTAGTTAGCGCCACGTATGACGGCATTACCGACGACTTACTGACCGGCGGTTTAGGTAAATCCGGACTTGCCGGGCCTGCGCCTACGTTCGTCGACCCGGAGAATCCCACCGCTGCAGAACTTCGAACATTGGCGATCTACAACAACTATACCGCGTTGGTTCCCAATGCCGACGGGGGCGGCTACGGTGAACTGTTCGGACCGAATGTTTTGGCAGACGGCACAATAACCGACTCGGAAGGGTTGATCTCCGGCAAGGAGTTCCTCGCCTACGCCGGCACCAGGTCCGGAAAAATCAACGTGACGATGATGGTACAAATACCGGACAGCTTCGACCCGGCATCACCTTGTATCGTCACCGCACCGTCCTCGGGGTCACGCGGCGTTTATGGCGCGATCGGCACTGCCGGCGAATGGGGCCTGAAAA
>JBFGKR010000012.1:0-13580 GCA_041576575.1 Arenicellales bacterium
ATGCCGAACACGGTCTGCATTTGAGTCTGCTGATAGAGGTTGTTCAACACGACGTCGGCGACTTCTCCCCGCCGCAGCTCGATCACCACCCGCATGCCGCTTTTGTCGGACTCGTCACGCAGGCCGGATATGCCTTCGATTCGCTTTGCCTTGACGAGCTCCGCGATCTTTTCCAGCAAACGAGCCTTGTTGACCTGATAGGGCAGCTCCGTGACGACAATAGCCTGCCGGCCGCGCTTGTCGTCGCTCTCAACGGAAGCGCGCGCGCGGACGTAGATCTTCCCCCGCCCGGTGCGGTAGGCCTGATGTATGCCCAAACTCCCGTTGATAATCCCCGAGGTGGGGAAGTCCGGGCCTGGAATGTGTTGCATTAATTCCGGAATCGTCAGGTTCTCATTGTCGATCAGCGCTACGCACCCATCGATGACTTCGCTGAGATTGTGCGGAGGGATATTGGTCGCCATCCCCACCGCGATCCCGGACGATCCATTGACCAACAGGTTGGGCACCCGCGTCGGCAGCACCAACGGCTGCGTCTCTGTTTCGTCGTAGTTGGGACCGAATTCGACGGTTTCCTTGTCGATATCGGAGAGCAATTCATGGGCGATCCGGGTGAGGCGTATTTCCGTGTAGCGCATCGCCGCGGGCGGATCGCCATCCACGGAGCCGAAGTTGCCCTGCCCGTCGATAAGGGGATATCGCATGGAAAAAGACTGCGCCATGCGCACGATGGCATCGTAGACGGCTACGTCGCCGTGAGGGTGGTACTTGCCAATCACGTCGCCCACTACACGCGCGGATTTCTTGAACGGTTTGTTCCATTCGTTTCCCAATTGAGACATCGCGTACAGCACCCGCCGATGAACCGGCTTCAAACCGTCGCGGACATCGGGTAAGGCCCGACCCACGATTACGCTCATTGCGTAATCGAGGTACGACTGCCGCATTTCCTGCTCAAGGTTCGCAGGAATCGTCTCTTTCGCGAATGGTTCCATGTGAACTGGGAATTATCTCGAACACACGGCCCTAGGGATGGTGGGAAATCTTTCGGGCCGCGGCTTGAAAACGAGGATATAGTATACCACGATGGATTATAGCGGCGCAGCACGCGGTGATCTCGGATATACTACGCGCCCGATACGGAACTCAAATAACCTGTAGTCTTCGCTGGAATGAATCGCATACAAAAATCCACGAACGTCGTCTGGCATCATGCGACGGTGACGCGAGAGCGTCGAGAGAAACTCAACAGCCACCGCGGCGGCGTGATTTGGTTCACGGGCCTGTCGGGAGCCGGCAAATCCACCATCGCCCACAGCGTCGAGGAACGCCTGCATCAGAAAGGATGCCGAACGTTCGTGTTCGACGGCGATAACGTGCGTCACGGCTTGTGCGCAGACCTCGGGTTCTCCGCCGCCGACCGGCACGAAAACCTTAGGCGTATCGGTGAAATGGGCAAGTTGTTCGCGGAGGCCGGGGTCATCGCCTTGACCGCGTTTATCTCGCCATTCCGATCCGACAGGGAACGAGTGCGAAATCTGGTCGCGCCAAAAGATTTTCTCGAGATCTTCTGCCGTTGTCCGCTCGCGGTGTGCGAGGCGCGCGACGTTAAAGGACTGTACCGCCGCGCCCGCGCCGGGGAAATCAAAGAGTTCACCGGCGTTTCCTCCCCCTACGAGGAGCCGGAGGACGCCGAGCTCGTGATAGACACACACTTGTTGGACATCGAAGAATCCACCAATCTCGTGCTGGATCTGATCGAGGCACACGGTTTTCTCCGCGTGTGACACGGCGGAACTTCGGTGAATATCCCGTTTGTTGACTTGAGAGCGCAATATCTGCGGATCGAAGACACGCTTCGGAGGCGGGTCGATCAAGTCTTCACGCACGGACAGTTCATCATGGGTCCGGAAGTGACGGAACTGGAGGAGGAACTCGGCCGTTTCGTGGGCGTGGAGCACGTCGTCGGCTGCTCCAGCGGCACCGACGCCTTGTTGCTCCCGCTGATGGCCCACGGCATCGGACCGGGCGACGCCGTTTTTACGACCCCCTTCACCTTCATCGCCACGGCAGAAGTCGTCGCCTTGCTCGGGGCAACGCCGGTCTTCGTGGACATTGATGCCCACACGTTCAACATGGACCCCAATGCGTTAGCGCAGGCCCTCGACCGGGTGCTGGAGCGGGGCGCGCTGCGACCGCGCGGGGTCATTCCGGTGGATTTGTTCGGGATCCCGGCGGATTACGACCCCATCTGCGCGATCGCCGGCGAGCACCGCCTTTTCGTGCTGGAGGACGCCGCGCAAAGTTTCGGCGCTGCATACAAGGGCCGCCGCACCGGCAGCCTCGGGGACGTTGCGGCGACGAGTTTTTTTCCCGCAAAGCCGCTCGGCGCTTACGGCGACGGCGGTGCAGTGTTCACCAACGACGAGCGTTTAGCAGAGACTATGCGTTCTCTGCGCGTGCACGGACACACGAGCGACCGATACAATCACGCGCGCGTCGGCCTGAATGCGCGTCTGGACACCCTGCAAGCGGCCATTCTTCTGGCCAAGCTCTCGCTGTTCGAAGACGAGCTCTCAGCACGAAAACGTGTAGCCACGCGTTATACGGAACGCCTGCGAGATACAACGGTAACGCCGTCGGTCCCCGACGACGTCGATGCCGCCTGGGGACAGTACTCGATCCTCTCCGAAAGACGCGACGAAATCCGATCGGCGTTGACTCGAGCCGGGATACCCTTCGCGATTTACTACCCGGTCCCGCTTCACCTGCAGTCCGTATTCGTTCATCTCGGCCACAACGTGGGTGATTTCCCGGTTTGCGAACGCATCGCCTCGAACATTATCAGTCTACCCATGCATCCTTATCTGGAGGACGCGCAAATCGACAGCGTCTGCGACACCGTTAACCGCGCGGTGTGTACGTAACATGAGTACGAAACACGAATTAATAAGCAAGATTGAAGACCGTTCTGCGGTCATAGGGATCGTAGGACTCGGGTACGTCGGGCTGCCGTTATGCGTGCGCTTCATTGACGTCGGCTATCGAGTGATCGGCTTCGACACCGACTCATCCAAGATTGCGGCCTTGCTCGAAAATCGCCCATACATCGAACACATAAAAATCGACCTTCTGACGCAGGCCGGCGACCGATTCGCGCCAACCACGGAGCACTCACGGGCGGGCGAAGCCGATGCGATCGTGTTGTGCGTTCCCACACCTTTGAACCGTCATCGAGAACCGGATTTGTCGTACGTCATCGGCTCGGTTGAGGCCATCGCACCATACCTGCGCCGGGGGCAGGTAATATCTCTCGAGAGCACGACTTATCCCGGCACTACGGAGGAAGAATTACGGCCGCGGCTGGAAAAACCGAACTTCCGCTGTGGAGAGGATTTTTTTGTCGTCTATTCGCCCGAAAGGGAAGACCCGGCGAACCCGGAATTCACCACCCAGACCATCCCAAAGGTCGTGGGGGGTAGTACGGCGAATTGCCTCGATGTGGGCCGAAGTCTGTACGCGCAAATCGTGGATCGCGTCGTACCGGTGTCGTCCACGCAGGCGGCGGAGATGACAAAGATATTGGAGAACACCTACCGCGCCGTAAATGTCGCTTTAGTAAACGAACTCAAGCTGGTCGCCGACGCCATGGGCATCGATATATTCGAAGTGATTCGAGCCGCCGACACGAAACCCTTTGGCTTCAAAGCGTTTTTTCCCGGACCGGGTTTGGGCGGTCATTGCATTCCCATCGATCCCTTTTACCTCACCTGGAAGGCGAGGACTTACAACGTCGCTACCAAATTCATAGAACTTGCCGGGGAGATCAACACGAAGATGCCGGAGCACGTCGTGTCTGTACTGATGCAGGCGCTGAATGAGCGGGAAAAATCGATGCGTGGAGCGAAAGTTCTGGTGTTGGGCGTAGCGTACAAGAAAAACGTGGACGACGTGCGCGAATCGCCTAGTCTCGTCATTATCGAAAAACTCCTCCAGCTGGGGGCGCGGGTCTATTACTCCGATCCGCACGTTCCGCGCATTCCGAAGATGCGCAAACACGACCTCAAGATGGACAGCGCACCGGTCAATCCAGAACTTTTGGCAGATATGGACTGTGTCCTGGTCGCCACCGATCACGACCAGTTCGATTGGAGGATGATCGACACCCACGCCCCGCTGGTGATCGACACCCGTGGCGTCTATCCGCCGGACGGACGTAAAATATACCGAGCCTGAATATCGGGGTCACTGAGCCGCTTCGGTGAACAGCGCCCGGATCCCGGACCGGTCCGGTTTTTCCACGATCCCGCGTTCGGTCACGAGATAATCGACGTACTCCGCCGGAGTAATGTCGAAAACCGGATTGAAGGCGAGGACGCCCTCCGGAGCTATCCGCCTGTCGCCGCAGTTCAGGACTTCTTCTTCTCCTCTCAGCTCAATTTCAATGTGCCGACCGTCGACCACGTTCAGATCCACAGTGCTGGTCGGCGCAACCACCATGAAGCCAACCCCATGCTGGCGTGCGAGGACCGCTAGGGCGTAGGTGCCGATTTTGTTGGCGACATCGCCGTTGGCGGCAACCCGGTCGGCACCGACGATGACCCAGTCGAGTCCCTGAACGCGCATTAAATGCGCAGCCGCGGAGTCGGGCAGCAAGGTTACCGGAATGCCGTCTTGCCGCAATTCCCATGCCGTGAGACGGGCCCCCTGCAGCCAGGGGCGGGTTTCGCCGGCGTAGAGTCGGGTAATCTTCTGCGCCGCGAAACCCGCGCGCACCACACCCAGGGCCGTGCCGTATCCCCCCGTGGCCAACGCCCCCGCGTTACAGTGCGTCAGAGCGGTGCAGCCGCTCGCCAGCAAACCGACACCTAATGCGCCCATGCGCCGGTTGGCCGCGACGTCCTCAGCGTGAATGGCCTTTGCCTCCGCCAACAGAGTTTCCACCGCCCGGTGATCCGGCAGCGGCGCGAGCGTCCGGCGCATCCGATCTACGGCCCAGCGTAGATTCACCGCCGTCGGTCTTGCCTGCGTCAGCGCCTCCAGATCGCTTTGCAGCAACTCCCGCCAGTGTCCCGGTGCGTCGGCAAGACGCTGTCGCGCCGCAAGCACCACCGCGTACGCGGCGGTAATGCCGATCGCCGGTGCGCCGCGCACGACCATGTCCCGGATTGCGTGCATGGCCTCCCGACAGGTCTGGATCGCCACATAGATTTCTTCGGCCGGCAGAAGTCGCTGATCCAGAAGCAGGAGACGGTCGGACTCCCACCTGATCGCGCATACGCGGTCCGCAACGTCTGTTGCCATCCCGCCACCTTAACACAGGTATCCGCGTATGCGCAGACCGCCGCCATTCCCTGCGTAACTTGTACTAAGCCGGGTGGCTCGGTATCTTTCGCCCATGCCGCAGGCCGTCGACACGCTCGTTCACGCGCAATGGGTCGTTACCGTTGAACCGGATTGCCGCGCCCGCGAGAAGTTCAGCGTCGCCATCCAAGACCGCCGGATAGTCGCGGTATTGGAGCAATCGCTGGCGAGGACTGAGTTCCAAGCCGTCAACGAATTCGATCTGAATCACCATGTGCTCATTCCGGGTTTTATCAACACCCACACGCACGCCGCTATGACTCTGTTTCGAGGATTGGCGGACGACATTGCACTCATGGATTGGCTGCAGCACCATATCTGGCCGGCAGAGACGCAATGGGTGAACGAGCAGTTCGTACGCACCGGTACCGAGCTTGCGATCGCGGAGATGCTCCTTGGCGGAACCACTTGCTTCAACGATATGTATTTCTTTCCGGACATCGTCGCCGAAGTGGCGCAAGATATCGGAATGCGCGCGAGTGTCGGTCTGATTCAGATCGACTTTCCAACGGCTTGGGCGCAAACCCACGAAGAGTATTTGGCCAGGGGATTGCAGCTGCACGATAAATTGCGCAATTGGGACTTGGTTACCACTGCATTTGCTCCCCATGCTCCATACACCGTGTCGGACAAGGCGCTCGAAAAGATAAGAACGCTCGCGGATGAATTAGACATCCCGATTCACATGCACGTCCACGAAACCGGGCATGAAATCAAGAACTCGTTGGATCGGTTTAAAGTGCGGCCATTGGAAAGATTGAGTCGATTGAGTCTGCTCACTCCACGTCTCCTCGCGGTGCACATGACGCAATTGCTGCCCGCCGAGATCGATGCCTTGGCCGAGTGTGGCGTACACGTGGTCCATTGTCCCGAGTCCAACCTGAAGCTCGCAAGCGGCCTGTGTCCGGTCGCCGACTTGCTGGGCGCCGGAATTAATGTCGCAATCGGCACCGACGGCGCCGCCAGCAATAACGACCTGGATATGTTGAGCGAAACGAAGACCGCCGCCTTGCTCGCCAAAGGCGTGAGCGGCCACACTACATCTCTGCCCGCGCACCAGGCCCTGCGCATGGCGACGCTCAACGGTGCGGCGGCACTGGGGCTGGACGACTGCGTCGGTTCACTTGTTGCGGGAAAATACGCGGACCTCGTCGCTATCGATCTCCGCCGCGTGAACACCCAGCCAACGTACGACCCCGTCACCCAGATTGTCTACAGCGCCGGCCGCGAACAGGTGAGTGACGTCTGGATCGGAGGACGTCGGCTCGTCTCCGACGGCAAGCTGACGACGATCGATCTGGCGTCTCTCATGAACGAAGTCGATGCTTGGGCCGACAAGATTCGCGCTGCCGATCGGCAGCGTGCGGCGGAGATTGCATCATGAGTTCGACAAACGAAAACCTTGATCCCGCCGAGATCACGAAATTCGAGGAACTGGCGACGCGCTGGTGGGACCCGCACAGCGAATTCAAGCCGTTGCACGACATCAACCCTTTGCGCGTTGAATTCATAACATCACGAGCCGCGATTGCGGGCAAAAAGGCGTTGGACGTCGGTTGCGGAGGAGGACTATTGGCGGAAGGCCTGGCACGATTGGGCGCGACGGTAACCGGCATCGACGTTTCCGAGGCGGCGTTGTCCATCGCCGAACTTCATCTCATGGAAAGCGGCCTGCACGTCGACTATCATCGCGCCACGGCCGAGGAATACGCAGTCCGTCATCCAGGGGCGTTCGACGTCGTCACCTGCCTCGAGATTCTCGAGCACGTCCCGAATCCGTCGTCCACCGTCCATGCATGCGCCAAACTGGTGCGGCCCGGCGGCGCGGTTTTTTTCTCCACTATTAACCGCAACTCGAAATCCTGGATATTGGCGATAGTCGGCGCCGAGTATCTGCTCAAGCTCCTTCCCAAGGGGACCCACGAATACTCTAAGCTCATTAAACCATCGGAACTGGACGGCTGGTCACGCAGCGCGGGCCTGATCGTGCGAGAAATGACGGGTATGCACTACAATCCGATCACCCAGCGGTACCGGTTGGCCCCGGGCGTGGACGTGAATTACCTGGCTTTCGCCGAACGGCCGACGACCTAAGCCGCATCAATGGCGCCGTGCACCAGGGCGGTCGGCACAGCTGCCAAGCGTATTTAAAATACAGAAATTTTTACATATCTAGCGGGAAGCGCGAGCCCATGCCGGCCAATATCGATACCGTGTTATTCGATCTCGACGGGACCCTGGCCGATACCGGTCCCGACATGGCGGCCGCCATCAATGCACTGCTGGTGGAGGAGGCTCGCGGCGCCTTGGCCTATGGTCGGATTCGTCCATGGGTCTCTCACGGCGCGCGCGCCCTCGTCGCGTTGGGTTTTAATGTTGACGAGGGCGATCCCGATTTTGAGCGGTTGAGACTGCGTTTTCTGGATCACTATCAGCGTAACCTGTGCCGTCAAACAAGATTGTTCGACGGCATGGACCAGGTTCTGGAATTTTGCGAGGAGCGCGGCATTGACTGGGGAATCGTCACCAATAAGCCACGCTACCTGACGGAACCCCTGATCCAAGAACTCGGACTTTGGACCAGGGCGTCCTGCGTCGTCAGCGGCGACAGCCTGGCAAATAAGAAACCGCACCCGGAACCGTTGCTGCACGCGTGTCGGCTTGTGGGCGGTGCCCCGGAGCGCAGCGTGTACGTTGGTGACGCCTGTCGAGACGTGGAGGCCGGTAACCGTGCAGGTATGTTCACATTGGTGGCCAAATTTGGATACATCCCCGATCAGGACCGCCCGCACGAGTGGGGCGCCGACGGGTGCGTAGATATGCCCGCGGACATAATCGAATGGTTAAACGGCAAGTCGCATACATAAATGTTCGCATCCGACAATGTAAAAATGTCGATGACCGCATCGCTGTTGGGTATTCAAGACGACCGGTTCGTCCCCACAGCCCGCAGCCGGTACCCGTGCGGCAAATGCAGTCGGCAATCGACTTGCGCTCCATGCACAATGCCGACGATCTCCGGCGCGGCGCCTTGCTTCCAGGCGGGCGAACGGATCTCCCCTGGTCCGATTTCGAATCCCCCAACTCTCGCTTCGCGGTGACGATGGCCGGCGCCACGAGTCTTGCTCCGGTACAGAGTACCGCCACGCTCTTGCTGCTCCGGCTTCCGGGAATCGTGACGTAAGATGCGGGCTCGCTTGTGCGATTACGAACCCGAACCTGATCTGCTGAAAGGGCGCGTAATACTGGTCACTGGCGCCGCCGAGGGCATCGGTCGAGCCGTGGCGCGGGGTCTCGCCAAACACTCGGCAACCGTAATCATCCTGGATCGACAACGACGAAAGCTGGAAGTCCTGTTCGACGAAATTTGCCAACAGAACTGGCCCGAGCCCGTAATCGCCGTGCACGATCTCGCCGCGGCCACGGAGGACACCTGCCAACAGATTGCCCTGGGCGTCGCGCATGATTTCGGACGGCTGGACGGGTTACTCCACAACGCAGCGGTTATAAACGCGCTCACTCCCCTCCAAAGCTATCCCTATTCCGAATGGAAATCGGTCATTAAGGTCAACTTGGAAATTCCGTTCTTGCTCACTCGAGCGCTTATTCCGCTGCTCAACGAGTCCGAGTCGGCCTCCGTGGTTTTCACGACCGCGGACGTGGGCCGCGAGGGGAAGGCCTACTGGGGCGCCTACGCCGTAGCCTATTCGGGCGTTGAACGCTTGGCGCAGGTCTGGACCGCAGAAACGCGGGTGAACACCTCAATTCGGTTCAATTCCTTCGATCCGGGTCCGGTGCGCACCAAGATGCGGGCCAGACTGTATCCGGGCGAGCTGCCGGATAGCCGCCCCGACGCGGAGCGTGTCGTACCCGCCTACCTGTATCTCATGGGTAGAGACAGCGCGGGACTGCGAGGCGCGGCGCTGTCCGCGACAACGTACTTACCGCAGGAGTTGGAGTAATTTGTCTTCCAACTCGATGCGCGTCGCCAGGAGCTCCCCCAACTCCGACAAGTCGTCGGTGAGTTGACTGCTGCTTCGGACTTTCTCGGAATTTTCGTATTTGTCATTGAAATCCAAGGCCGCGCTGGTGGTCGCGGCGATTTCGGGGTAAATTTTTTCGGCGACCGCGGCGAGCGGTTGCCGTCTTTCCTCCCTTTGCACGATGCGATCGTAGAGCGTGAAATGACCTGCGGCGATGTAATCCACCAGCAATTGGCAGAAACTCTGCACTGCTTTGTCGAGCGGCTCGGAGTGGGACTCGGAATCGAGTCCAGCGGCGCGGTAGTAAAGAACCAGCATCTCCGAGCGCTCCGCGAGGAGTTTTTCCACCAATTCGCGGGTATTGGAACGCCGATCGTCGGTGCTCATGTTGCTTTTGTCTTCCGGCATCGGCAAATTTCCCGTGTTGTGTATCCAAAGAATCCTACTATCAGGGACGATCTCTGTAAACAAGCGCTGCGGAAGCTGCTTAAGCTCGTGGACGCCTGAAAAACTGCGGAATACGCATGGCGGCCTTGCGTAAGAAAAACAATGGCGTCACCCGCAGTCCGTGTCGCTTGCAGGCGCGGTACGACTCCAGGTTTCCCCGAACGATGTTCACGATACTGTTGTTCGTGGTGCCCCCCATGCGCATCTTCACCCAGATTTCGGGGATGTATCGCGCACGAATGCGATGCACTTCCAAAAATCGCAGCGTCAATTCGAAATCCGACTGAATTTTGAAATCGAGATCGAACCGCCCGAGGCGCTCGTAGACCTCTCTGCGGACGAAGAAAGTGGGGTGAGCGGGTATCCAACCCCGCTGAAACAAGCCAGGTTGGAAGGATTTCGAGGTCCAATATCGAATCACTCTATCCAATTTCCGCCTGTCCACGTACACCAGATCCGCATAACACGCATCAATCTGCGATTCTTGAAATGTTCGGGCAACCGTTTCCAATACGTGTTCGTGCGCATACATATCATCTGCGTTCAAAGTCCCTATCACTTCTCCAGTCGCGACACCGATCCCCTTGTTCATGGCGTCGTAGATGCCGTCGTCGGGCTCGCTCAGGATGGTCGCCAAGCAACTGCGGTATCGTTCCACGATCGCCACGGTGCCGTCTGTGGAAGCACCATCCACGATGATGTGCTCGACCTGCGGATAAAACTGCCCAGCGACCGACTCAATCGTGTCTTCGATGGTTTCGGCGCCGTTCCGGACCACGGTGACGATCGAAATCTTCATTGCCGATCGTGAATTCACGCCCGCGGAAACGAACACAACCGGTTAAGGCAACATTGGTCGCACAGCGGCTTTGGACGGCACGTGGCCTTGCCGTGGGCAACGATAAGCGCATGGAATTCTCCGTAGTCTGTCGAATTATCCGGCAGCGCGCACTCGAACAGCCGGCGTAGCGCTTCGTAATCCTCGTCTCCGGCGATCGCGCCGATGCGGGAGAAGATGCGCCTGGTGTAGGCGTCTACGATGAACACCCGCCGTCGCATCGCGTACAGCAAGATGTCGTCCGCCGTCTCAGGCCCGACGCCGTGCACCGCAAGAAGCGACGCGCGCAGAGCCTCTGTTGGCATTGCGTGCAGACCGTCTAGCCCTCCCTGCCGTTGCAGCCAACGGCACAGGTTGCGCAGACGCCGCGCCTTGACGTTGTAGTAGCCGGCGGGACGGAGTAACGCCGCCAGACTTCCGGCGTCTACCGACAAGATCCGCTCCGGATCCAGGGCGCGCGCTCGCTTGAGATTGCGAAGCGCGTGTTCGACATTGTTCCAACTGGTGTTTTGGGTCAGAATCGCTCCCACCAGTATCTCGAAACGGGTCTCCGCCGGCCACCATTGGCGCGGCCCGTAACGGCTAGCGAGATCTCCGTAGACACGATGCAGTAACGGTGTCAAATCCACGCGACATTGGGGCTCCTGCCGCCGCTTTCTCATGTTTCGTCGGCACCGTTATCCAACAGCCGACGCAAAGTCGGATCGTCCAAATAGCGCCAGCTGCCCGGTCGCAGATCGGCGGGAAGCCGCACCGGTCCAAAGCGTATGCGCTTGAGTCTATTCACCGAGGCTCCGGCCGCGTTGAACAGTCGTCGCACCTCGCGATTGCGTCCTTCGGTTATCACGACGCGGTACCAACGGTTGATACCGCCCGAGGAACGCTGCTCATGGATTTCCGTGAACTGGGCCGGGACGCCGTCCAGAGGTACGCCTCTCGTCAGCCGCTGTCGTTGGAATCGCGTAAGCGCCCCCGAAACGCGCGCGACATATTCGCGCTCTATGCCGTAACGGGGGTGCATCAATGTGTTTGCCAAATCTCCATTGTTCGTAAGTAACAACAGGCCGCTGGTATTTATGTCCAACCTGCCAACGGAGATCCATCGTCCCGCCTTCAACGTGGGAAGGCGACCGAACACCGTGGGCCGGCCCTGCGGATCGGAGCGCGTGCAGACTTCGCCCTCGGGTTTGTGATAGAGAATGACGCGGTAGCGCGCCCGGCCCCACACCGGAGTGACCGGAGTGCCGTCCACGGCAATGGCCGCGCCGGGACCGACGCGCGCGCCCACGCCCGCTCTAGCGCCGTCTACGGTGACGCGACCCTGTTTTATCCACGCTTCGATTTGGCGGCGCGATCCGAAACCAGATCTTGCGAGAACTTTGTGTAGCTTCTCGTCCACTATCGGCGGTGCGCCCTGCCCCCGTGTAGTACCCCCCCTCCGGTGCCGGGTCGAAGCTGAGAGACCGCGCCGCTTCCCGCGCTTACTCAACCCAGGCGCCAGTCCCTCGTCGTCATCCGTGATCCTGCTGCGAGATGTGGGCGAGCTGGATAATCTCTGCGCTGTGCGGCGCGTCCGGGTTGGCTGCTGGATATTCGGATTCGTGCGGTTCCCCAAGTTCCTCGGTCGCGGCGGTTTCCAGGGGCAATCTCAGATTCAATTCTCGAGCTACCTCCGCAGGCTCGCGCTTTTGCTTCAACGGCGGCAGTTCGCTCAAACTGCGCAGATTAAAGTAGGCCAGGAACTCCGCGGTGGTGTCGAACAACGCGGGATGTCCAGGAACGTCTCTGTGCCCGATTTCCTTAACCCACCCGCGGTTCAGCAGCGACCGCATGATGTCGACACTCACGCCGACGCCCCGAATCTCCTCGATATCGCCCCGAGTGACGGGTTGACGATAGGCAATAATGGCCAGTGTTTCCAGCATGGCCCGGGAATAGCGAGGCGGTCTGCCCTCGTTTATTCGACGCAGCCACGGCGCGTATTTCTCCCGCGACTGGAATCGATAGCCTTTACCTACGCGGCGCAGTTCTATGCCGCGGTTATCGTACTCCGATTCAAGCTGTTTCAATGCCGCCCCAATCTGTTCGGTCGTCGGCTGCGCATCCAGGGGAAACAAGGACTTGAGATTGCGAATCGTAAGAGGCTGTTCCGCCGCAAACAGGGCCGCCTCGACGATGTTCTTCAACTCGCTGTGCTCTTGCAACACCGGCTCTTGTTCACGCATCACGCGGCGGTCCTCACATGAATGGGGGCGAAGGGTTGATTCTGAACGACGACAATTAATTCGTCGCGACACAACTCGAGGATGGCAATAAAACTCACCACCAATCCCATGCGGCCCTCGATTACATCGAACAAGTCCTCGAATCGTCTGAATTCGTGGGTCTCGAGTTGCTGCATAATACGCGTCATGCGCTCCCGTACCGACAATACCTCCCGGGTGACGTGAAGGTGGCGTAGATGCTCGGCACGCTGAATCACACGTTGAAAGGCTACGGCCAATTCGTCCAACTCCACTTTTGGCAACAGACGAAGGGGTTGCGGATCGTTGAAGTCGGTCCGTGCGATATAGATGTCGCGCCCTACTCGCGGCAAATCGTCGAGTTTTTGCGCCACGTCCCTAAACCGTTCGTACTCCAGCAGCCGCTGCACGAGTGCGGCTCTCGGGTCTTCCTCGTCTTCATCGCCCACAGGTCGCGGCAACAGCATGCGTGACTTGATTTCGGCCAACGTCGCCGCCATCACCAGATATTCCGCGGCTAAGTCCAACTTTGCGGCGCGCATGAGTTCGACGTATTCCATGTACTGGCGGGTGATGGCCGCTACCGGAATATCGAGAATATCGATGTTTTGTTTTCTTATAAGATACAAGAGGAGGTCCAGTGGACCTTCGAAGCTCTCTAAGATGACTTCCAGCGCATCCGGGGGGATGTACAAGTCCTGCGGC
>JBFGKR010000013.1:0-13563 GCA_041576575.1 Arenicellales bacterium
GGGCGAGTGCAGAAGTAGGGAAGCGCATACTCGCGGGCGAGCAGATGCATCCGGAATCCTGCTTATCTCTGGATGTGCTGGACGTTCCCCAGGAGCAGTTTGCGGTCGTCGTTTCTCAGATTAACGAAAAACTAGACGGGATTGCGGACCTGACGGAAGTGTTTGCATGAACAAGGCGCATATCTTCGACTACGCGTCGGGCGTCGATGCAGCGCGACAGATGCGCGCTGAGTACTACGCCCTGGTCGAGGCGCTGTCGTCGATACGCCTACTGTCTGAAATAGATGTTAAACGCACCACGCAAGATGAACTGCTGTTATACGCTGCCGAAACCCTGGTTCGGCATTTGGATTTCGAATCGTGCAAAATCGTGGATTTGGTCGAAGGCGAAGTGGACACCTCGGTCTTTGCCCGAGTTGTCAAGCGTGAGCGCAGCGATGCCGCATCAGGTTTTGATTTTGAGGTGAGTGCGTATATAGAGGACGCCGGTAACGGTCCGAATTGCGTCGACGATATCCAATTATCGTCCTCCTGCGGCGACTGTTTCGGCGACAGTTTGTCCGAACTAAAGCACTGCCCCAACGAGACCGGTGACCCGGTGTGCGTACCGGTACGTGTCTTCGAAGAGGAAGTGATTGTGATTCACGCCTTCAGTTTTGACCCGGAAGACGTGCAACCTTCGCGACGGCAGGCCTTGATCGTTTTCGGTCGTTTTCTGGGTCAGCTCATGAAAGGGTATCGCTTGATTTGCGACATGGACACGCTGGTCAATGACAAAACGCGTGAAATCGCCTACACCAATGATCGATTAAGAAGGGAGATTGAGGACCGCAAGCGCGTGGAGCACCAGGTGCGCGACGCGAAAGAGCGATTCAAGGATTTCGCGGAGGTGGCGGCCGATTGGTTTTGGGAGACCGCTCCCGATCTCACCGTCACATATTT
Organism: Arenicellales bacterium; assembly: GCA_041576575.1. Classification (GTDB taxonomy): domain Bacteria; phylum Pseudomonadota; class Gammaproteobacteria; order Arenicellales; family JAANXG01; genus CALZGZ01. Next base: position 943 of record JBFGKR010000013.1, read on the forward strand.
GTCCGAGCGATATCAGGAGGTTACGGGGATCGACCCCGCGAATGTGGTGGGAAGACCCTACGCCACGATACCCGAAAGCGCCGATGCGGACGGGTGGCGGATGCACATCGAGGACCTGAGAAAGCGTCTCCCCGTCAAAAATTTCCAATTCACGTCGAGATGGCGCGACGGCACGCCAAGAATATTCAGCGTCAACGGAAAACCGGTCTACAGCAAACTGGGCGAGTTTCAAGGATATCGCGGCGCGGGGCAAGACGTGACCAAGGCCCAGCAATTATTGAAACAGCTTGCGTACAACGCCACCCACGATCCCTTGACCGGCTTGACGAACCGACAGCATTTCGAGACGCGTCTGCGGCAACTCATAGATGAGTCTAAAGACCAAAAATTGGAACACTATCTGTGTTATCTGGATCTGGATCAATTCAAGGTCATCAACGACACCTGCGGTCACAAGGCGGGTGACGAGTTGTTGCGGCAACTGGCCGAAGTCCTGCCGAAGAACGTCCGCAAGAACGATATCTTCGCCAGACTCGGCGGGGATGAATTCGGGCTGTTGATTACGGACTGCTGTGCCAACGACGCGATGCGGATCGCGAATTCGCTTTACCAGGCCATTCAAGAGTTTCGGTTTTCATGGAAATCGGCGGTGTTCAGCCTCGGCGTCAGCATCGGCGTGGTTCCCGTAAACCAACGCACCAACAGCGTCACCAGCGCGCTCAGTGCTGCCGACACCGCGTGCTACGTCGCCAAAAGCGAAGGACGTAATCGGATTCATATCAACGACGAAAACGGGACGCAGTTGCAGCAGTGGAAACGCGAGATGCTGTGGGTGTCCAGGATTACCCGTGCCCTGGAGGAACACCGCTTCGAGCTCGTGTTTCATCCGATTGTCAGTGTGCTCCCCGAGCATCGCGATGAGATGCGCTATGAACTCCTGGTGCGAATGCGCGATGAGTCCGGCGAGCTCGTCATGCCGGGTCAGTTCCTGCCTGCCGCAGAGCGTTATTCGATGTCGACCCGAATCGATCGTTGGGTGGTTGACGCAGCGCTTGATTGGCTGTTGGAGCATCCGGATCACCTGGAGCGCCTGCAATCGTGCTCCATCAATCTTTCGGGCCACTCCGTCGGTGATCGCGAGTTTCACCGCTTCCTAAATCGCCAGTTCGACAATAAAGCGATACCTGCCGACAAGATCTGTTTCGAAATCACGGAAACCGCAGTCGTCGCTGATTTGCCGAAGACGACCAGGTTCATGCAGGCCTTCCAAGCGCGCGGCTGTCGCTTTGCCCTCGACGATTTCGGCAGCGGCTTGTCTTCGTTCGCTTACCTCAAAAACCTGCCGGTCGATTACGTCAAGATAGACGGCCTGTTCATCAAAGACATCGCCGAGGATCCCGTTCAGTTCGCGATGGTGCGCTCCATCAACGACATCAGCCACTTGATGGGCAAACGCACGATTGCCGAGTATGTGGAGGGTGAACGGGCGTTGGAGATGCTGCGCCGCATTGGCGTCGATTACGCGCAAGGCCACGGAATCAGTCGTCCGCTGCCGCTGGAGGAGCGCGAGTTCAAGGCCTTCCAGCAATCATATCTACGCAACCAAACTGGTTAGTGCCACGAAGGGTTGAGCGTTTTCTTTTTTCCGCGTCCCAGCGTCGCAGCGCGCGGCGATCTCGTTTTTTCACTGAGTTACGGCGGCGTATCGCTTGGATCAGGGCAACCGGTAAATCGTCTACAGACGAAACGCCCTGCGGGCCCAGTCGCCGAATGCCTATGTGTACTAAACGCGTCCGAGGGCCTTTGGGTCGGAAGCGGCCACGCGACCTTCACGATCGTAGACGTCGGAATTCGTTGCGTCTCCCCGCAGGTGTGCGAGCATTTGTCGCAACATCCGTTGGGCCACGGCATTGAGCTGGCCGTTCCGGGCGTTTCCCTGGTAGCACCGCCGGCCCAGCGCCAGCAGTTCCTCCCACGCCTGTCGCAACGATCGGCCTTGGACGTCTTCGCATTGACGACCGAGATCTTCGATTCCCGCTGCGTCCGGAGTGAAACCGGCTTGCGACAGCAGTACCCTGCGTTCTGCACCCAGCTCCGACAAACCCTGCGTGAATTTGTATTTCTGTTCAGCGGCGGCCTCGACGCCGGAGGCGTCATTTCCCTGCAGCGCCTCTAATTCGAGATCGATACAGTCTAGAAGGGAGCGCAACAGGGCGTTTTCCCGCTGGAGAACGGTGAGCACCGAATCCGCAACGTTTGCGATGCGGTGAGGCGTGCGGTCAGACGTCACGCTTGGTCAACGCGGTGTCGAAGGCGATGAGTTTCTCGGCGACGCGGTTCGCATCGATTTCGAAGGTGCCGTTTTCGATTGCCTGCTTGATGGCTTCGACGCGCTTATCGTCGACGTCGGGCAACTTGGATAATTGCTCTTCGACCTGCTGCAGAAACGTGGCGGTCGACGTGATACTGACTCGATCCTCGGTCCCCGATTTCCCGGCATCGACGCCGGCGGCGGTGCTCGAATCGGCGCGCGCTGCGGTTTTTGACTCTACGCCCGATCCGTCTCCCACCCGGACGTTCTGCGGGCCGGTCGGACCGATATTATTGACAGACATGGCTTATCTCTCCTGGCTACTCATGCTTGTTAACGGCCGTTTGCGGGGAAACTTTAGCGATAATAGCACTTGTGCCTCCGCTTTAATGCGGCACCCGGATCTCCCCGGAGGCGGTCACGGTGCCCTCTACAACCCTACCTGAACTAAGGTTTTTGACCCGAACCCGTTCCCCGGCGGCGCCGTCCATCAGCGCCTTGCCCTTCATCTGCACCATCAGCCGGCCGCTGTTTGCCCATATCGTGACCCGATCGCCCCGTCGGACCAGACGCGGTTTTCTCAGCGCCGCGGGCTCAATCACGCTGCCGATCGACATCGGCCGCCGGCTCACGCGTCCCACCGCCAGCTGGGGTGACTCCAGATAGCCGGCGGTTTGGGTCGAGACCTCTCGTTGTTCGAGCCGTATATCCGCTTCACCGATGACGGTGCCGCGCGGAACGGCGCGCGTGGTGACGACCACGTCCCGGTACACCTTGACCCGCCCGGGGACGTATATCAACCACGGGGACGGGCCGAGGCAGCGTACTCCGACCGTGGTGTTACCCGTGCGCGCCCCTGCGGAGGAAAAAAACACCTCGAGTGGTTGTGCGCAGCGGGCCAGGCGCAGTCGCGGATCGACGACTCCAACTTCCACATGTTCCGGCGACTCGACGCTGCCCGCGTTCGCGAACAAGAAGGTACGCACGGCCGCCCGTATCTCGCCCAGGTCTTGCACCCCCGGACTCGGGCCCGAAGCGCCGAACGCCATGCCGGTGCCCAGACCGAGGGCCGAGAGCGCGACGATTATTCGTCGACGCCGAAAGGCGCCGAAAACGATTTTGGGCCGGAGACTGGGTCGGCCTGCATGCACGGTGTCGAAACTCCGACGAATTTACTGAGCCGAACAAACCAGAAGCAAAAATCGTACCGGACGCCGGCTGTGCTCTTCAGCGCCAAGCGCACGTAGGTTCTCGCCAAACGCGGCTACGGGAAATTCTTTGCGCTCACCGACGAGCACCGGGTTCGGGGGTCCTCAGGAACCGTGGCCAAGCGTGCCTAGGCGGATCGCTCACCGATTTCCCGGGCCATGTCGATGACGTTTCGGCTCAGCGCCGTGTCCGGCTCAGATCCGTAGGCGGAGGCAAGCAATGCGGCCGCGGAGACCGCGCGCCGCGTGCCCGGCGACTGTTCCGGCGTCCCCACGTCGAACGCGACAAGAGTCAAACCTTTGTCGCTCAACGCCTGTTCCAGAGCTCCCCGCACCGATTCCAGCGCGGCGCGAAGTGCCGGGTCCTCGATACCGAACGCCAAGCGCACCTGGCCGTCGCTGATCTCGACGCCGGCCTCTATGCGACCATAGCGGGGATGGTCGACCGCAAACTCCGCATTCGGCATGCCGCTTTCGGAGAATTTAGCCACCGAACGCGTCAGCTTGTCTCCGAGGTGCGCGGGGTCTGCGAGCTCGTCTGCTTCGCTCCCGGGAGTCTGTGCTGCGCCGGCGCCCACGGCCTCCTTCGCGCTCATCGTCGGCAGAGGCGCGTGCGCGCGGTCAACGGCTGACGTCTCCGGCGGAGGCGCGCTCAGCCCCGCCAACACCTCTGCCAGAAGCGAGCGTGGTTCGACGTCCGCGACGCCGTCCAGGGCGCGGAGCAATCCGTCATTCCCGAATGTGACGCGCGTATAGGTGAACGACTCCACCGTTATGGCCGGTGTGGGTGCCGCGCCGGGGAGTGCGAACGGTAATCCGCCGCCGGTTGCGGCAATTGCTTGCCGCGGAAGAGCCATCGCCGTGGGAGAAGTCTGCGGAATCAGAGATCCTGGTTGAATGCTGGCTTGCATCCATCGAAGCTGTTCGCTGAATAATTGTTGGAACGGCGAGCCATTGTGCGAAAACGCAGTGCTTTTAGCCGGGGTCCACAATCCGGTGGCCGGAGAAATCGCGAGTGAGTGCGCTCCTAGGTGCGGCGCAACGGGATACGGCATCTCAACCTCCCAAAACCGATGTCATGAATACGACAATCGACGCTCGCAAACTTCGTGCCACGTTTCGACACTCCGGAGCACGGCCGCCGCCTCGCCGGGCGATCCTGCCGCCTAAAGAAAATCCGATGACGTTCCGATAATCATCAACGAGGCCGCGCGGACCGCGCGTGCCGCAGGGATCCGGTGTCCGGCATCGAGCTTTCCGTACCGGAGCCGGGATCGAACGCCCATGTGGCCCGCGGCGCGGGTCTCGTCGGGCGATTACGTCATGTGGTGGAGGTGTATGTGGATCTTGCAACCTTAATCGGCTTGATCGGTTGTTTGTCGGTCATCGGTGCCGCGATCGTGATTGGGCCCAATGCGATCATTTTCGTCAATCTCCCGGGTCTGTTGATCGTGTTGGGCGGCACCTTCATGGCCACATTGATCAAGTTTCCTCTTGCAGCGACCTTCGGTGGTTTCAAGGTTGCGGTCAAGGCGTTTTTCCACAAGTCCGAAAAACCCGACGACCTCATCAAGAGCGGGATTGAATTGGCCAACATCGCGCGCAAAGGGGGATTGCTGGCCTTGGAGGACAAAAAGGTCAACAACGATTTTCTGCAGCAGGGAATTCAACTTTGCGTCGACGGCCACGATCCCCAGCTGGTGCGACGCTTGCTGGTGAACGACATCAACCTCACGATTGAGCGCCACGACGAAGGACAGGCGATTTTCAAAGCGATCGCGGATGTCGCGCCGGCCATGGGCATGATTGGGACCTTGGTGGGTCTGGTGCAAATGCTCTCCAATATGGACGATCCGAAAAAAATCGGACCGGCCATGGCCGTGGCGCTGCTTACCACGCTCTACGGCGCGATCATCGCGAACACGATCGCGATACCGATCGCGGAAAAGTTGGCGCGTCGCAGCAAGGAGGAACGCAGCAACAAATCCCTGATACTGGAAACGGTGGCCGCGATCCAGGAGGGACTCAACCCCCACGTGATGGAGGACCTGCTCAAGACGTACCTACCGGTGGGGCAACGCAAACCCAAGAAAGCGGCATGACCGACATGATACCGACACGCGGCGGCGACGCGGGCGAGACCGATGAATGAGCCGCTAGTCGGTGCGAAAAAAGACACGGGCGGCGGCGCGCCCATGTGGATGGTCACGTTCGCGGATCTAGCCACCCTGCTGATGTGCTTTTTCGTCTTGATTCTGAGCTTCTCGGAAATGGATCTGATCAAGTACAAGCAGATCGCCGGCTCCATGCGCGAGGCCTTCGGCCTGCAAAGAGAGGTGAAAACCAAAGAACCGCCCCGGGGCATCAATATCATCGCCAAGGAATTCAGTGCCGGACGCCCCGATCCCACTATCTTGAACCGGATAGAGCAGCGCACCACGAACACATTGCACCGTTATCTGGATATTCCCGAGTATCAACGAGGCGTCAACGCCGACGCCGCCCCGGATCACGGCGCCCGCGGTCAGGAAGCGAGGGAGCCGACAAGCCTCGATTACGAACGCCTTGAACAAGCTCTACTGACGGAAATCGAGAACGGCTTGATCGAGATCGACAAGGAACAGCAAAAACTGGTGATCCGGATTCGCGAACAGGGTTCGTTCCCCTCCGGCGGCGCGGAACTCGTGCCGGAATTCCTACCCATCCTCCGAAAGATCGCCGAGATCCTCGCGTACACGCCCGGCGACGTTACCGTGGCGGGGCACAGCGACGACATTCCGATCCACACGACGCGCTACAGATCCAATTGGGAATTGTCTGCGGCGCGCGCGGCGAGCGTCGTGCACCAGCTGCTGCAGCAGCACAACATGAACCCCGCCCGCTTCCAGATCGCCGGTTTTGCCGACACCAGGCCCGTCGCAAGCAATGCCGCCGCAGAAGGGCGCGCCCGTAATCGGCGTGTTGAGCTCGTGATCAAGAGAGGCGCGGACAAACAAGGGTCGACGTTTTCGGCCCGGGAATCGGCCGCCCCACGGGTGAATACGTTCGGGGTGCTCGAGGCGAACACCCGCCTCGTCGACGACATGATCGAGTCCGTCAAGCGCGACAACACCGGAAAACGACCGCCGCCGGAGCGGAGCTCCCCGGAGTGAGCAAGGGCCGGGATGAACGCGGTCCCGCCGCCAAGCGTGAGCGCGAGCACTCATCGAATTCCCCGACGGCGAAACGGGCTTAGATTCCTTTTTCGCCGACTTGGCGCGCCGCTCGCGACAGCCTGCAAATTGCCGCACCGGCGGTAACGGTTTGCCGTCGGTTCGTGCGAGGACGCGCGCGCGCGCGGCGCTTCGGCCGCTTTTTCGCACGTTGCTCCCTTGGCACGCTGTTTGCACGGGGATCCGTACATCGCAGCGTAAGCCCAACTTTGAGCACACACCAGCAGTGGAGACAACCGTGGGAATGAGCGTAGACCGGGCACTCGGAATTCACGACGACGCTTTGATCGCCCGCGCGCGACGGGCCACGATCCTGGCGTCGAATCTCGCCAACGCCGACACCCCGAACTACAAGGCGCGGGACCTCGATTTCAAAGCTGCTCTGCGCGATGCGATGCCCGGAGCAACGGCGCCGGCTCGCGTTCGCATGCTGCGAACCCATGTCGGCCACCTGGACGCCGCTAGCGTGCGGCCCCGCCTGGATGGGGTGTCCTACCGAACGCCACACCAGGCGTCCTTGGACGGAAATACCGTAGACGCGGACGTCGAGCGCGGCGAGTTCACGAAAAACGCACTCGCGTACATGGTCAGCCTGCGATTCCTCGGAGGGAAATTCAAATCGATAGCGAGCGCCATAAAGGGAGAATAGTCATGTCGTTACTGAGCGTTTTCGATGTCGCCGGATCTGGAATGAGTGCCCAGACGATCAGACTCAACGTGATTGCCAGCAATCTGGCAAATGCCGACGCGGTGACCGGAGACGGCGGGCGTGTGTATCGCGCGCGGCACCCGGTATTTGCCTCCGAGACGCCGAGCTTTATGGAGGTTCTGGACGGGCTTGGCGAGCAACCGGTCGCCGAGGTCCGCGTCGTCGGTATTCTGGAGAGCGACGCGCCGCCGCTCCGGCAGTATCAACCGAATCATCCGCTCGCCGACGAGGAAGGCTACGTTTACCGGCCGAACGTGAATCCCATCGAGGAGATGGCCAACATGATCTCCGCGTCTCGCTCCTATCAAAACAACGTCGAGCTCATGAACACGTCGAAACAGTTGTTGTTGCGCACCCTGGCTTTGGGCCAGTAAAGCGAGCGGTCTGCGATAGGCACGGCGTCGATCCATGGTAAACCCGATTGACAAGAACGCGTCCACCTTCGAGAGCCTGGGGCTCGGCTTGCAAAGGGAGGAGGCCAAGCCTCACAACGAGCTGGGCCAGGAAGATTTCTTGCAACTGATGTTGGCGCAGCTGCGCCATCAAGATCCGTTGAAGCCCCTGGAGAACGGGGAATTCATCGGCCAGATGGCGCAGTTCAGCACGGTGAGCGGGATACAGGATCTGAGCGGCGCCTTCAACCAGCTTGCGAGCTCGCTGCAGTCCAATCGGGCCTTGCAGGCATCGAGTCTCGTCGGCAGGTCGGTGCTGGTGCCGACGGACAGAGCCAAGCTGGAGCCGGGCACGGGCGTGGAAGGCACCGCAGAAGTGACGGCCGCGGCCACCGCGGTGACGGTGAGCATCCAGGACGCCTCCGGCCAGACCGTGCGCAGCTTCGAGCTGGGTCCGCAGCCTGCGGGAGCGGTGAAGTTCGTCTGGGACGGACTCAACGACACGGGACAAGCGATGCCCGCGGGGGAATATCGAATTCGGGTCGACGCCATGATCGACGGAGAAATGTCGGCGCTACCGACCCACGTCGCATCCAAAGTGGAGAGTGTCAGCCTCGACCAGGGAGGCGCGCAAGATATCACACTCAATGTCGCCGGGGTCGGTCCGGTGTCACTGTCGGATGTGGACGAGATTTTGTGACTTAAGGTCTTAACACGCAGACGCTAAACCTAGGGGGTTATTCATGCCATTTCGAACAGCAGTGAGCGGCTTAAACGCCTCGCAATCCGATTTAAAAGTCATCAGCAACAACGTCGCCAACAGTAATACTCACGGTTTCAAGGCGTCGCGTGCCGAGTTCGCCGACGTGTTCCCCGCCAGCCAATTCGGTACCAGCTCTTTGGCGATCGGCGCCGGCGTGCGCTTGTCCAACGTACGACAGCAGTTCACGCAGGGAACGGTCAGCTTTACCAACAACAACATGGATCTGGCGATCAACGGCAACGGTTTTTTCCGTTTGAACAGCGGCGGGGAGATCGTCTATTCCCGGGCCGGGGCGTTTGGCGTCGACGACGACGGCTTCATCGTCAACGCCGCGGGCATGCGGCTGACGGGTTTTGGAGCCAACGGCGGCGAGATCAACGGTGTGCTCGAAGACATGCGCATTTCGGCGGCGGACAACCCGCCCAAGACCACCACGGAAGTGGAGTTCCTCGCGAATTTGGACGCCGGGGAGCTGGCAAAAACGCCCGCCGATCCGCCTCTGGTGCTGGGGCCGCCCATGCTGGACGCCAACGGCAATCCCTTTGTGCCCCCCAGATTCGAGCCCCCGGACCCCGACAGCTACAACCACACCGCGTCGTATCAAGTGTTCGACAGCCTGGGAGTGGCCCACAGCGCGACTTTGTATTTTCGTAAAAACGGCGACAACGACTGGGAAGTGCAGATGTCCATCGACAACCAGGCGTTCTCGATTCCGGCCGAAGGCGTGAACGTTCAGTTTGACAACAACGGAAACATTATCACTCCCGCCGGTCCGCCTCTGGGAGAGTTGAACTTCAATGCGATACCGGTCGGCACCGGTGCCGCCGACCTCGCGTTCACCCTCGATCTTTCCAAGACCACCCAATTCGGGAGCCCCTTCGGAGTCAACGCGTTGTCGCAAAACGGTTTTACCACGGGGCGATTGAGCGGGATCGAGGTCGACGACGAAGGCAAACTCATCGGCCGCTACACCAACGGCGAACTCCAAGTGCTGGGCCAAGTGGCTTTGGCGAACTTTTCCAATCAGGAGGGTCTGCGACCGTTGAGCGATACCGTGTGGGCCGAGTCCCCGGATTCGGGGCCAGCGCTGTTGGGCGCCCCCGCGACCGCGAGCCTCGGTGTCATCCAGTCCGGCGCTTTGGAAGATTCAAACGTCGAACTCACCGCCGAACTGGTCAAGCTGATCGTGGCGCAGCGCAATTTCCAGGCCAATGCGCAGGTGATCCGCACCGCCGACGACGTCACTCAGACCATCGTCAACCTCCGTTAACAGTGAGCCGATCGTCGGAGGACAACTAGTATGGATCGCATGATGTACATCGCCATGACCGGCGCCAAAGAAGCCATGGTCGCGCAGGCCGTGACCAGCCACAATTTGGCCAACGTCAACACGCCGGGTTTCCGCGCCGACCTCGCAGCTTTTCGCAGTCAACCGGTGTTCGGTCCGGGGTACCCATCGCGGGTGTACGCCGTCCTGCAAGCACCCGTCGCGGACTTCTCCCACGGCAGCGTCGAGTGGACCGGCCGCGACCTCGACATCGCAGTGGAGGGAGAAGGTTGGATTGCGGTACAGGGACCGGACGGGCAGGAAGCGTACACGCGCGCGGGAGATTTGCGATTGACCGCTAACGGCGTGTTGCTGACCGGCAGCGGCCATCCGGTTCTGGGGGACGCCGGCCCTATCGCTCTGCCACCGGCGCAAAAACTCGAGATCGGTCCCGACGGCACCATCTCCATCCACCCGCTCGGACAGGAACCCGCCAATCTCGCGATCGTCAACCGGATCAAATTGGTCAACCCCCCGCGCGATGCCCTCAGCAAAGGGGACGACGGCTTGGTGCGCGTTGCGGGCGGCGGCGGCGCGCCCGCGGACGCCAGCGTACGCCTGGCGGTCGGCGCCCTGGAGGGCAGTAACGTGAACGCGGTCGAAGCCATGGTCGCTTTGATCGAACGGTCGCGGCAATTCGAACTGCAGGTGAAGTTGATGCGGACCGCCGAAGCAAACGACCGCGCGTCGGCCGAATTGATGCGCATAAGCTGAATCCAAAACAAGGGGCTTGAACGATGATACCAGCACTGTGGATCGCAAAAACGGGTCTCGATGCCCAGCAGACCCGAATGTCGGTGATCTCCAACAATCTTGCCAACGTGAACAGCACCGGATTCAAACGGGACCGCGTGGTATTCGAAGATCTTTTGTATCAGAATATTCGACAGGTCGGGGCGCAGTCGTCACAGGATACGCAGCTGCCGTCCGGTTTGTCCCTGGGGACCGGCGTTCGGGTGGTGGCGACCGAGAAATTGCACCAACAGGGCAACCTCGAGCAGACCGACAACCCCCTGGATTTAGCGATCCAGGGACGAGGTTATTTTCAGATATTGCTTCCCGACGGCAATCTTGCCTACACCCGGGATGGATCCTTTCAGGTCAACGCCGACGGGGAGATGGTCACTGCCGACGGGTACCAGCTCCAGCCGGGAATTGCGATTCCGGAGAACGTAGTGACCGTCACCGTGGGTTCGGACGGCATCGTTTCCGTGCTAACGCCCGGTTCCGCGGCGCCCACCCAGGTGGGCAACATCCAGCTCGCGGACTTCTTCAATCCCACGGGATTACAGGCGATGGGGCAGAACCTCTTCCGGGAATCGGCCGCAAGCGGCTCCCCGCAGACCGGGACGCCCGGCCTGAACGGTCTGGGGACGCTGGTTCAAGGTACGGTGGAAAGCTCCAACGTCAACGTGGTCGAGGAACTGGTGAATATGATCGAAACCCAGAGGGCCTACGAAATGAATTCCAAAGCGATCTCAGCGACGGACCAAATGCTGGCTTACGTGAACAACAATCTCTAACCGCTGAGGCGACAAATCCATACACAAGCTTGCGGTGACGCCATGAACATCGATCAAAAAACAAAGGTGCTGCGTTTGGGACTGCTGTTGTTGGTAACCGGATGCGCCAGCTCTTACCAACCGAGGCCCGGCTTCGAGGCGACGTACCCGCAAGCGTCGACGCCACGTCCTCCGGTGAACGGCGCTATATATCGACCGGAGTACGCCCAGTTCTGGTTCGAAGATCGGCGAGCGCGTCGCATCGGAGATGTCATCACGATCGTCCTCAATGAAGAGATCAGCGCCGATAACGAAACCGAGACGAACGCCAGCAAGACCAACGAAATCGACATCGACAGCCCCAAGCTGTTCGGGTACACGCTTCCCAGCGGGAACTCCAAATTTACCCTGGATCAGGAGCTCAAATCCGATCAGCAATTCGCCGGGAAAGGCTCCAGCAGCCAGAGTAACACTGTAAGTGGAACGATTACGGTGACCGTCGCGAGCGTCATGCCGAACGGAAACCTGCTGGTTCGCGGACAGAAATGGCTGAGCCTGAACCAGGGCAACGAATATGTGCAGATCTCCGGGATCGTACGCCCCGAAGATATCAGCGACGACAACACCGTACTTTCCACCCAGATCGCGGACGCGCGCATAGTGTATCGGGGCAAGGGGCCGGTGGCGAGCGCCAGCAAGCTGGGCTGGTTGGCGCGTTTTTTTCTCGCTCCTCTATGGCCGTATTAAACCAACAACAGATCGGTACGCAGGTTTGATCTAATGAACGCAGCATGGTCCAAGATAGTCATAGCGGCGCTGGTGTCGGGCGTGGTCGCGACCGCCGCCCGCGCCGAGCGCATCAAGGACCTCGCCAGCATCGGCGGGGTGCGATCCAATCAGCTGGTGGGATACGGACTGGTGGTCGGTTTGGACGGCAGCGGCGATCAAACCAGTCAAACGCCGTTCACGACGCAGAGCCTGAAGAGCTTCTTACAGAATTTTGGAGTCAACCTGCCTCCCAATGTCAATCCGCAGACAAAAAACGTGGCCGCGGTGGTTGTGCACGCGACGCTGCCTCCGTTTGCGAGACCCGGTCAAACCGTCGACGTGACCGTATTGTCCCTGGGCAACGCCAAGAGTTTGCGTGGCGGAAGCCTGATGATGACGCCCCTCAAGGGCATCGATGGGCAGGTGTAC
>JBFGKR010000014.1:0-13409 GCA_041576575.1 Arenicellales bacterium
CACCTTCATCGCCGCCCCCTTCCTCGGGGTCGGACCAAGTTAATGGGCGTTGCGACCGCCGATCGGCTAATTAAATTAGCGAATTGTCGATACTTCTGCATGTAATTTCTGAATATTGAGTTTCTTTAGACTACCGGTTTTGTAGCAAAAAAGAGGCGATTAAGCACGCAACGCCCAAAAAGCTACTCACTCCGATATCGATTTCCAAAACGAACTGTGTGCAGCATTACTTTTTTACTACGAGTTGGCCTTAGTGACTTGATCACACATTTTAACTTCCATTTCGATGTAAAAATCGAACCTCTAAGCCACTTAAACTGACGGATCTCACATCGTGAAACCAACTAACACAATACGTTACCCTAGATCGACCTGGTCCGACCCCACATGTACATGTACGCGCCTACCGCATTGCCAATTATCACCTTGATGAGACCGTTTGACGATTAACGGGGATACACGCGAGAGATCGCGCTTATCGTGTACTACATTTTCATTGTCGGGGTGGAACACTTATTCGAAGTCTTTAAAGATGTGTCTCGGCCCGTCGCTGCCCGTTCGTCGGGCACCGAAAAAGGCAAAACCACCGAAAGGTGGCGACGCAAAATCACCGGTCTACGGGGCGTCGGGGTTCTAGGATAGCGGGGTTGCCGGTTCAATCGCGAAACATCCGACTTGTCCTACTTGCTGCTCCGCTTCAGATCGCGAACGATATTAGGGGGTTCATGTTGCAACGATTCGTTTTTCGTCAATCCAGGCGCGTTCGAGCGCAAGACAAAAAATTTCGCAACCTCTGTTGCGGCGCGACACTCGCAAGCATTGTCGGGTTGTTTGCCATCGCATCGATCTCTATACCGAATTCGGCGCATGCGGCTCCTCCCAGCTGGGCCAAGGGTCGCATCCTGGTAGCCCCACGCGCGGGGCTCTCGGAGGCCGAGTTCGACCGCATTCTGACTAAGCGCGGAGCTCGCTCTCTCGAGAAGATCGGTCGGCTCAAGGTGCACGTGGTCGAAGTGCCGGCGAGATCCGAATCCGCCGTGGCCCGCGCGCTCTCGCGCAATCCCCACATCGATTTCGCCGAACTGGATCGATTGATGAGTCCGCATTTAATTCCGAACGATCCCAAATATCCCTCCGCCTGGCATTTGCCGAAGATCGAAGCCCCCGCGGCCTGGGACATCGCACTCGGCGACAACGTCGTGGTCGCCATCTTGGATACCGGCGTCGACGCGTCGCATCCCGATCTGGCCGATCAGTTGCTGATGGGCTGGAACGCCGCCAGCGGCAGCGGCGACACCTCGGACATCCACGGTCACGGCACCAAGGTAGCGGGCACGACGGCGGCAATCAGCAACAACGCGACCGGCGTTGCTTCGATCGCCTGGAACGCGTACATCATGCCGGTGCGTATCACGGACCGCACCGATGGCTACGCCTACTACAGCGATATCGCCCGCGGTCTCGATTGGGCGACGGAGAACGGTGCCCACGTTGCCAACATCAGCTACAACGTGTCCAACAGCTCGTCGGTTACCAGCGCCGCGCAACGCATGCGTAACAACGGCGGGGTGGTGGTTGTGGCCGCGGGCAACAATGGCGCCGACCCCGGTTATAGCGACAACCCCTACATGGTCTCGGTTGCCGCGACCACCAGCGGCGACGTGCGCGCCAGCTGGTCGAACTACGGCGACTACGTCGACGTCTCAGCCCCGGGCGCCGGAATCTGGACGACCGTTCGCGGGGGCGGCTACGGTTCCGTCTCGGGCACGTCCTTCGCGAGTCCGGCTACCGCCGGTGTGGTCGCGCTCATCATGTCGATGAATCCCCTCCTAACTCCAACGGAGGTCGAACACGCCCTCGAGGACTCGACCGACGACCTCGGTGGCGCGGGCTGGGATCCGTACTACGGCTATGGGCGCATCAACGCCTTCGGGGCCGTGATTGCGGCGACGCAGACAGATGCGGTCGACAATGTGCCGCCCACCGCGGTCATCGCCACGCCTGGAGCCGGCGCGACGGTGTCGGGGACGGTGCCGGTCAGCGTCATCGCCAGCGACAACGTGCGTGTGTCACGGGTCGAACTGTACGCAGACGGTCTCATGGTCGGCACGGACGAGACCGAGCCGTACAATTTCTCGTGGGACACCTTGGCGGAGCCGGAGGGTCCTAATTCGCTGGTGGCCTATGCCTACGACGAGACCGGCAACGAAGGAGATTCTACTCCCGTGGACGTCGTGGTCGACAACGTACCGGAGCCTACGCCAACGCCAACGCCCGAGCCGACTGCAACCCCGGAGCCCACACCAACGCCCACACCGGAGCCGACCCCAACGCCCGAACCCACTCCGACACCAGAACCGGACAAAAAAACCAAAGGCGGTGGTAAAGGTAACGGTAAGGCGCTCGGCAAGGGCAAGAACAGATAAGTCCCTCAACCGGTTTAACGCGGATTTGGCCACGGACGGCCAAATCCGTTTTCATCGCTCGGGGTCGGACCAAATTGAACCGGTATAACTAATTGAATTATTTCTTTTTTTTTAGAAATCCTACGTCGCTATCCGGTCTTAGCCTGCCGTTTTTAGCATTGGAATTACATGTCTTAGATCTTCAACGTCGAGTGCCGGATTTTCTTACACGTCGCTCGCGCGGAGACAGACCCTAGCAGTTACCGCTAACACGTTTACCGACCAGGGAGTCACCGCGACACCGGCGAACCCCACAGCTCGTACGACTGTCGCAACCGTCTGCTTTTCTTAAAATTTTTTACATCGGCTACGCGTTTGCTGCGGTCTTCCTCTGCTCTGCGAACAACCCAGGCCGTTTCGGATTTCTTCACATCCGCTGTTTCATGCCAGAAACACCCATCGTCGGAATAGTTTACATTCTGGGCAATCGATTAAGACATTTACTATTTAAATACAATGACATAGGAGCTTGGTACGCTTTGTGCAACGTGATCCCTGGGTGTTTTTTTGGTGTTTCTACAGACAGTCAGGTGGGAAGTGTCGATGACGCAGATAATATGTAATCGACTTGGTCTGTGCCGCGCGTCGGACGCTGCGCTCAACCGAGCGAATCATTTGAAGTGCTCTAAATCCATAATCGCCGTTGTCGCGCTGGCCACGCATTTAGCGTCGGGCATCGCACAAGCGGGCTTCATAGACTTCGCGACCGATACGCTCACATGGAACGCGGCCGAGGACGAGATCGTATCCACTGCAGCATGGGCAAATGGCGCAACCGCATTCACTTACGACGTGGACCAAGGTGTCGACGACCATGCCGGTTTATGGAAATACACCTACACGTTATCGGTGCCTAGAAAAAGCCCGAGCCACATCAAAGTAGAAGTTTCGACAAGCTTCGAATTGGGCAATATCGTTGAACCCAATCCGGTGCCCTCCTGTGACGTGGACGGCGGTTGGTGCCTTCAAATCCATCCCGGCGACGGCACCGATTCTCAACCGAATCCTTTCCAGCCGGAAGATCTGTATGGGATTAAGTTCGACAGCCCCGACAACACGGTCGTCGACATTCGCAGTTTTGTCAGCGACCGCGAACCCATGTGGGGGGATTTCTTCGCCAAAGACGGGGTCGACGGACCAAACGGATCCAAGAATTGGGTCGCCGCCTACAACGCCGGCTTCGGTAATCCGGATACAGATCCGCCTATTGATCTGAACAACTTCGTATTGGTGAACAATCACGTCCTGGTCCCCGACACCCACGGCGGGAGGAACCCGCCTGAGCAGATCCCCGAACCCAGCTTCCTGGCGCTTTTTGGAACTGGATTATTGGTACTCGGTTTTCGCCGGCGACGCCGGACGTCTTGGCCCAACCGAGGGTCGGGCCGGGCGACCGCTATTTCGCATACGAGACGCAACGAATGACCAAGTCGTGCACTTTCTCGTGCAACCTCGTGCGAGGTCGGAGATGGCGCGATATCCGGCTTCATCGTTTTCGTGCGCTCGGCGCGCGAGTAAAATATCGCTAAAATACGATATCGCTTAGCGATTAAGTAAAATATCGCAATACTGGTGCTTCCCGGCAATGACACCGGCAACGGGTCATTGGGGAGATTGGGGTGAATGGGATGGAAGGGCCACGTCTATGCTTTCCGCGGGTATTGCCGCCGACGTGTCTAAGCTTTGTGACACAATTTCACAAAGTACGGCTCGCTTGCCGCGTAATGGCGTGGCAGATTCTATGGCCGAGACCCCGTTCTAACGATTCAAGTTCTTCTAGGTCATGCCGCAAATGCGTAAACGACGCGACTGCGCGGGCAAACACCTTTTGGGCGTGAGATTTCAAACCAAGCGAGCATGCGCACATTATTGATACTAACCGCCGCCGCCGTGGACGAACCGCTACTCGCGCGGATCGTCTCTGCGGACTGGGAAGTGCACGTCGCCGACAATCGCACCCAGGCGAATGCCCTGCTTGCGCGCCACCGTTTTCGCGCCGGGCTGGCCATGCTTACGGACTGCGGCGATGGACGCATGCCCCCGTGGATACAAGAGGTCATTGAATCGCATCCCCAACTTGCGTGGGTACAGGTGCTTCCTGAAAGCTGCATCGAGTCGCAACAGATCGCCGGCCTCGTTGCCAAGCGGTGCTACGACTACCACACCCTGCCTATCGATCCCGAAAAACTGGTCGCCACGCTGGGGCACGCCAGCGGGATGATGGAACTCGCCGAACGCACCACCGCAGGCGCGCGCGCTACGAATCCGATCCGATTAGTGGGCGACAGTCCCGTGATGCGCGATCTTTGCCGCAAAATCGCCAAGATCGCCGTCGAAGACGAGACCGTTTTGATCACCGGCGAAAGCGGCACCGGCAAAGAACTGGCGGCGCGTCTTATTCATCAGCAATCCGGGCGCTCGGACGGCCCTTTTGTTGCCATCAATTGCGCCGCCCTGCCGGCGACACTGATTCAGGGGGAACTTTTTGGCCACGAAAAGGGCGCGTACACGGACGCCCACGAGCGCAAGATCGGTTTCATCGAATCGGCCCACGGCGGGTCTTTGTTCCTCGATGAGATCGGAGATCTGCCGGCGAGCTTGCAGGTCAACCTGTTGCGCTTCCTCCAGGAAGGCACCATCGAACGGGTCGGCGGACACAAGACCATCCCGATAAACACGCGCGTCATCGCCGCCACCCATACGGCGCTCGAGACCGCAATGCGCGACGACAACTTCCGTGAGGACCTCTACTATCGTTTGAATGTCCTCCACATCCATATGCCGAGCCTGCGCGAACGAGACGGCGATATCGCCAGACTGGCGCAATTCTTCCTGCAGTACTTCACCGCGCAACACGCCTCGCCGGTGAAAGGTTTTACCCGCGAAGCCGCGGCTGTCATGAATCGCTACGCCTGGCCCGGCAACGTGCGGGAGATGATGAACCGCATCCGGCGCGCGGTGTTACTCGCCAACACCACGCACCTCACGCCTGCCGACTTACAACTGGAAATCGAGGCCGAACGCGCCCGACCCATGACCTTGGAAGCCGCACGCACACAAGCGGAAAAACGCGCGCTGAAAGCGGCCCTGGAGCACACTCGACACAATATCTCCGACGCGGCCCGCGAACTGGAAGTGTCGCGCGGGACCCTTTACCGCCTGTTGGACAAACACCATCTCGATGTGCCGCGCGGAACCTCGTAGCGTTGCCCTGCTGCAGCCGCCACACACGGCATTACATAGCGGCTCACATCGGTGACGTGACGAGAGGACTCCCCGGGGTACGCGACAGATCCCCAGAGCCCAACGACCCACCGCATTAGATTAAAGTATCCTCTCGCCCTAGGAAGCGCGTACTACTATCAAAACCGATACGATAAGTGCCTGAAACGAGCTGTTATCGCAAAAGTTTCTCCACAAAGCAGTTTATTACTCATCTCAAGTTTGGTCCGACCCCAAGTTGCCAAAAGGCGCCGTTTCACGCTGGGTCGTACCGACTCGGGTAAAAGCACGAATTTATTGCGTATAAGAAAACCCTTGATCGCTGGGCTTTGCCAACCCCATTCCGCAAACAGATTTCCGTTCACGGTTGGGGGCATGGTCCGTGTTGGAATTTGTGGAAAGACCCCTTCCCCCGCAAAAGACTACAATTATCGTCGACTTTTTTTACAACACATCTGTCGGATTTAACTCTTTGATTTAAATGCCTATATCAGTCCGACACCTGAAATTTGGAGTACCGACCAAGGGGTACTTGTTTTAGAAAAGGCACATACGCTGAGTTGGTCCCTTCCGGGCCTGTCGGTGGTCTAGTGGTCGAGAGCCATGACCCGGCGTATCGCTGGAGTAACCCGGGACGAATACTAGACTAGTCACTGATTTTCCGCGCGTTAGCGCGCCACATGCCGTGGTTGGCGCACCGACCGGGCAAATCGACCTTGGGTCTACGCGAACTCTCGATTAATAGGGTCAAAATGGCAGGGCTAAGCGTCAAAACGGGCTGCTTTTTCGGGCGATTTTATTTTAAATTCAAGCGGTTGACTCGGTACGACCCCTCGAGTTCTGCCCGTTCCGACCGCATCATCGCGCGCGCCCGGTGTCGGATTGGTTTACGCTCGCGGTCTGCCACTGGCTCGGCGGATCGATAAAGCCGCCTTGGCTTCTGTAGAAAACCTTCTTCTATCAATCAGTTACGTTTCGAGGACTCCGTGTTGGCACGATAGGTGCATATAAGGACCGTATGGCAAGAATGAATACGTGGGATTGAATTTATGAAAACCAAATCAATACTTTACATCGCGGTGCTCGGTGGGGCGTTGTCAATGGGCACGGCCCGAGCGGGGATGCTGACGTTCGATCTAGATGTCGAATTCAGCGGGGCGACCCCGCCCGCCGGTACTGCTCCGTGGATCTCCGCGACCTTTGACGATTCCTTTGGTGGGGCGAATACCGTAAGGCTGACCATGTCGGCCACGAACTTGGTCGGTGTGGAGTTCATCGACGATTGGTACTTTAATTTCGATCCCGCACTCAACCCCAATAATTTGAGTTTTGCACTCCAGTCGGGCCAAGCGGCCAACGGCGTGAGTACAGGTTTTGACGCGTTTCAGGCCGATGGAGACGGCAAGTTCGATATAAAGTTCGATTATCCGCCCCCGCCGGGGAGTTTTGCTGCGAAGTTCACCGCCGGCGAAACGTCGGTCTACCACATTACTTACACATCGGCGATCGATGTCAACAGCTTTAACTTCCCGAGCGTTCCGGGTGGAGGGCAAGGTACTTTCCTCTCCGCCGCTCACGTGCAAGGCATCGGTGCCACCGGTAACGACAGCGGCTGGATAGGGCCGGGCGACGATAATGGTAATGGTGAACCCCCTCAACAGATTCCGGAACCCGGTTTTCTGGCACTATTCGGCATCGGCCTGATGGCGGCCGGTGCGACAGGTATCCGCCGTAGGCGGAGAGTCACCCGTCCATAGTTCGGGCGCAGAACAGCGATAATAAGGACTCGCGCAACGCCGGCCTCAGGCCGGCGTTTTTTTTCCGAACATCATTCGGGTCGGACCAAGATACTGCATTGTTTTAGAACAAAAATTCGCCAGAATAACCCCGTTTTCGGGGCTTAGCGGCCCCATTTTGGCCGAGCAATCGTCGCCGTAAGGCGGCCGACACTCGCGCAACACGTAGGTGTCGCCGTGTTGGGATATGACGTGGTAACACCCTTGTTTTCCGCTCCGGGTACGGACGTGTTCGACGAAGGACTGGCGGCCCACGGCAAGTCCTTCCGACCAGCATTCCTCCCGCTGCACCGGTCCCACGGCGAGCCTGTCCTCCACCCACCGCTTGTGGGAGCGCTGCAGACGGTCCATCCGGTCGAACCCGAGCAGCGCCTTCAGGGCTTCCAAATCAACGATTCCGTAGCGTTGCGGCGGCGCCTGAATTTCCCGATAGCCGCCTTCGCGCCATTGCGACGGATGCGCGACCGCCCCCGCCCGGACCATGTTCAAATCGAGATACACCAAACAGCGGGCCAGGTGTGCGTCCGTATCCACCGCCGTCGCGTGATAGCGGTCCTCCCAGAACGCCCCACGCCGTCCTTTTCTCCGGTTGTAGGCCTGGGCGGTGCGCCCCGCGACCAATTGCATGCTCGCAGATATGCCCCCGTCGCCGCGGTCCCAGACCACGAGATGGACGTGATTCGAGGTGACTATATAGTTGAGCACGCGTAAACCATAACGCTTCTTGGCTTCAAACAGCCACCGCAGCCAACGACGCCGGTCCTGGGCGAACTTGAGCAGGAACCGCTTGCCGTGGCAACGGTGGGTGATGTGCCAGACTGCATGCGGCACGAAGTGGCGATGGGCGCGGGGCATGGCTTCCTCCTTAAAGCGCGGGTTTTCATCCTGAAATGAGTCGGCTAAGCTACGTTTCCGCCTCCCAGAGTAACAAATTCTTGCCTCCGAACATATACTTGCACTTCTCTCACTGGGTCCGACCCTTTTCGGGTCTTCTCGGGTATCGCGATCTTAATGGCGGCGACTGCAGCAGGAAAAAAGTAAACGATCATGAGTTTCCGCTTCGAATTCATCCAAAAGGACTATTGGCCACCCACCGCTTGGATTGCGGAGTGCGTCGAATCTGACCCCGTGATCCGGGTGCAGCACGGGCCGCAGGTCGAAACGCGGGGTTCGTGGTTCTGCGAAGCCATTTGGGACGGGAAGTTCTCTGCCGGCGACTTCGACCTTACGGATCTGGTCTTCGGCTCCGGGGCCCGCCTCCGCGACGGACGTGTCGTGTTCGTTTCCTCGGGGTCTACTGTAGATCGTCTTCAATTCGTCAACACGACGGATAAAGTGCTGGTGTCCAACTCTTTGGCCTGCCTACTCGGCGTGAGCGGAACCAGAGTAGTCCGAACCTTCGACAGATATCGGGATGTTTTTGCATCGATTGTGCGGGGAATCGACCTTTGTGTGCGACGGCTGCCCACTGAATCCGATACGTTGGAACTGGTTTACTTTCGCAACCTGACTTGGGACGGTCGCCGATTAGCACAAGAAGACAAGCCCGTGTCCGCGCGCGATTTCAGTACCTTTACGAAATATCGTGCCTTTCTCGATTCGGCTCTGGAACGCATAACCGCGAACATGCGGGCGATCGAAAGGCGGCATCGTTACGAGATGGTCGGCACGCTCTCCTCCGGTTACGATTCCGTCACTGCCGCCACACTTTGTCGCGACGCAGGAATGAGGAAAGCCATATCTTTCCAAAAAGGTGTTTTCGAAGAAGGGGGGAGCGGAGAGGATCATGGAGCAGAGATCGCCAAGATTCTAAATATCGAGCTAAGCATGTTCGACCGCCATTCGTGGCGCGCGAAAGCGTTCGGCGAAGTTCCATTCATCGCGGCAAACTCTAGGGGTATCGACCTGTTTTTTTCCGCAGCAGAGAATTCATTGCGCGGGCGAGTGCTAGTCACAGGATTTCACGGCGACAAGGTGTGGGACAAACATACGCGATCGCTGGGGCCGGAGATCGTTCGGGGCGACATGTCGGGGCTTTCGCTTTGCGAATACCGGTTGTTACTTGGCTGCATCCATTTTCCCCTCCCCTTTATGGGCGTCCAGCAAATTCGCGATATCAACGCCTTGAGCAACTCAGCGGAGCTTGCTCCTTGGGACGTACCGGGCCCCTATTCCCGGCCCATATGTCGGGCCATTGTCGAACAAGCGGGGGTACCAAGGGGCCTATTCGGCACGAAGAAGAAAATGGCTTCAGTTCATCTTCACCACGGATACACGCTATTAAGCGAAGCTACTCGCGCCGAGTATCATCGTTGGCTCGCCGCCGAGAAGAAAGAAGGGGTCTGGGCTAAGTGTAACTCTGACGAACCCAAGGTGCCGAGCAAACTGGTTGTCATCTCGAAACAGCGTTTCTATTGGCTAAACAGAGTCGTCGGAAACTTGATCGGACCACAACCGGAGCATGTAAAAAAACGAGTAAAGAAAAAAATGGCAGCGCTCGAAGTCTATCTTGCGCGACGTATCAACCTTATCGATTTCATGTTCCCGTGGGCTACAGAGATCATGGCGAATACATATCGAGAGCGGCCGAACGATAACGGACCTAAAATTTCTGTTGAACCTAGTGCTACGTCAAGCGAAATAAGCAATGGGCGCGGGGCCGAGCTTCCACCTTAAAGCGCCGGTTTTCATTCTGAAATGGCTTCTCTAAGCCGCGTATCGTCTAACGACCTTCCTAAATTCTTCATCATAAACAAAGGGTTGTGGTTCTCCGACATGCTCTAAGTTGGTCATGCTCTAAGTTGGTCCGACCCCGCTCGCACCGCTCGCACCGCTCGCAGACAGTCGCATTCGCTGTCACTCTTAAATTCGCATCGGTTTCGAAACCATTTGTCGCCTATACACGACCGCTAGCCGATCAACAATCGCTCGCAGCTCGCGACTTCAAGTCATTTCAGCTATTTTTAAAAATGGGACCGAGTTGACGCTCATGCGTTAGCGATTCTCGTTGAACAAGAATCGCAGTGCTGTTAGCAAAAAAGGAGTCATGGCGTCATCGTTCGTGACAACGATGCAGGCGGTCCGTCAAGCGGGGGGGCCGGGTTCAGAACATACCTAACTCCGAACGGCTGTGCTTCTGCCGTATCCCTCATTGAAGCAAATGGGAGGTCTCGTGTTTTCGCTACGATCACGTATCAGTCAACTACAACGAAAGACACGCACAATATCTAATCGGTCGAAGAAGCACAGCCAGGTCGGCGTTTTAGTACGTCGGGGGAGGACGTGTTTCGAACAACGACTTTTAATCGTCGGCTTCGTCGCGGTCGCGAGCCTATTCTCGATCGGTGTGACCGAAGTCGCGACGGCGTCCACCCCAGGATGGGCGGAAGGCCGAATTCTGGTGGCGCCTCGCTCGGGCCTTCCTAGAGCGGAATTTAACAAAATCTTAGAAAAGAAAGGCGCTCGATCGGCGAAACAGATCGGCAAGCTCGACGTGCACGTCGTGCAGGTACCGCCTCAGGCCGAGGAGGCAGTCGCTCGTGCCCTGAGAAAGCATCCGCACATCAAGTTCGTCGAGAAAGACACGCTGTTTCCGCTGGAGGCATTGATTCCAAATGATCCGCGGTATCCCGACGCCTGGCACTTGCCCAAGATTGCCGCTCCCCAAGCGTGGGACAGCACGTTGGGCGGCGATGTCGTCGTCGCGATCCTCGACACGGGCGTGGACGCCTCGCATCCCGACTTGTCCGGCAATATGACCGTTGGTTGGAACGCAGCCAGCGGCAATTCGAACACGTCGGACGTACACGGTCACGGCACCAGCGTGGCGGGTACCGCGGCCGCGGTCGGCAATAACGGCTTAGGGGTCGCCTCCGTCGCCTGGAACGCGCAGATAATGCCGATTCGCGTCACCAACCGAACGGACGGTTGGGCATACACCAGCGACATCGCGCGTGGTCTGGACTGGGCCACGGATCATGGCGCTGATGTAGCCAACATCAGTTACGACGTCACGAACAGCCAAACGATCTCCAGTGCGGCTCAGCGCATGCGCGCCAACGGTGGTGTGGTGGTCGTAGCGGCCGGCAACAGCGGAACCGACCCGGGGTACAGCGACAACCCTTACATCATCTCGGTCTCAGCAACTAGGAGCACCGACACCAGGCCCAGCTGGTCAAGTTTCGGCGACTACGTTGACGTTGCGGCACCGGGCTCCGGTATTTTGAGCACCACAGCGGGCGGTGGATACAGGACGGTTTCCGGCACGTCCTTCGCGAGTCCGGTCACCGCGGGCGTGGTTGCACTCATTATGTCCGCCAATCCCCTGTTATCACCGTCAGAGGTTGAATCGATTCTCGAGTCTGGTGCGGACGATCTCGGCAGCATCGGCTGGGACCCGTATTACGGACACGGTCGTGTCAACGCGTACCAGTCCGTGGTCGCCGCAGGCGGCCAGAGTCCACCGGTTGATACACAGCCACCGATCGCGACGATCGAATCGCCGTCCGAGGGAAGCACGGTGTCCGCAATTGTTCCGGTGAATGTGTCGGCGAGCGATGACGTCGGCGTCGTTCGAGTGGACCTTTACGTGAACGGCACGTTGTACGCCAGCGACTCGATCGAACCTTATGCATTCAGCTGGGATTCCAATTCGGTGGGCAACGGATCGTCGCTGCTGACCGCATACGCCCACGACGCAGCCGGCAATGAAGGCATATCGGTCTCAGTTAGTGTGCTCGTTGAGCAAGACCCTCTGGCTCCCATCGTCATCGACAACCGAGATGGAAACACAGCGCGCACGGGGACCTGGAGTGTCTCCAGCGGCGCGAATCCTTGGGGCGGTCAGTCGTTGTACAGCAACAGCGGCTCGACCTTCCGTTGGTCTCCAAATCTGCCGGAAGGGGGCGAGTACGACGTATACGCCTGGTGGACCTACCATCCTAACCGCGCCACCGACGTTCCGTATCGCATTAATCACGCAGCAGGGATCGATACCGTTTTGGTCAACCAACACGATTCGACTCTCGGCGGCCAGTGGGTTCTGCTCGGCCGTTATACGTTTGCGGCGGGAAGCGCCGGTTACATTGAGGTCTCCAGCGAAAATGGACAGGCGTGCGCCGATGCCGTTCGGCTTCTACGACTGGGTACTGAGTCCAATTCGGTGGCAACACCCACCATTACGCCGGCAGGGGGGAACTTCGTCGATTACGCAATCGTGGTTTTGGACACGGATACTCCCGGAGCATCGATCTTCTACACGTTGGATGGGAGTGATCCTACAGAAAATTCCAACCCGTACCAGGGATCATTCATGCTGACTGCGAGCGCGACGCTCAAGGCCCGAGCGTTTCTGGCCGGTTACCAGGACAGCCTGGTTGCGAGCGCCGAATTCGCCATCAATAGCCAGACCTTCGAACTAATCGTCGACAACCGGGATGTAAATACGTCGCGCACCGGGACCTGGAGTGTCTCCAGCGGCACGAATCCTTGGGGCGGTCAGTCGTTGTACAGCAACAGCGGCTCCAGCTTCCGCTGGTCACTGAATCTGCCGGAAGCTGGCGTGTACGACGTGTACGCTTGGTGGACCTACCACCCCAATCGCAGCACCAACGTTCCCTATCGCATCAATCACGCAACCGGCATCGATACGGTTGTGGTCAACCAACACGATCCGGCTCTGGGCGGCCAGTGGGTCCTGCTCGGCCGTTACACATTTACGGCGGGAAGCGCCGGCTACGTCGAGGTCTCCAGCGAAAATGGACAGGCGTGCGCCGACGCTGTTCGATTAATGCGGTGAATCGGATACCGTGGGATCTCGACTAAGAGGGACTAAGAGGGGTCGGACCAAGTTATTGCATTGTTTTAGAACAATTATTCGTCAGAATTACCCCCTTTTTGGGGCTTAGCGGCCCCATTTTGGCCGAGC
>JBFGKR010000015.1:0-13250 GCA_041576575.1 Arenicellales bacterium
TCGCCGATCGGCAGGAACGCGACGTCGGGCTTGTAGTAAGAGCCGATGAAGGCCATGTCGCTGAACACCCCGGTATCGCCCGCGTGGTAAAGCGTCTTGCCGTCCTCGAGCGCGATGATGTAGCCGGCGGGCTCGCCGCCCGGATAGACCCGCGACTCGCCCGAGCCGGCATCGCTGTGCACGTATTCCGAGCTGTGCTCGGCCGCCACCATGGTGATGGTGATGCCCTCGCCGAGGGGCTTGATCGAGCCGCTCTTGTTGAAGCGGATGAGCTGCTCATAGGGTACGATGCCAAGCGTGCCGAAGGTGTGCCCCATGTCTGCGTTCAATGCCACCTTCGCTCCGGTCATTGCGGCCAGCTTTTCGGTGTCTCCCACGTGATCACCGTGGCCGTGCGTGATCAGGATCAAGTCGATTTTTCCTAACTTGCTCAGGTCCTTGAGTTTCTCGGGTGTTTTGGGATTCTTGCTAATGAATGGATCGATCAGTATCACCTTTCCGTTTTGCGTCGTGAGCTTAAACGCCGACTGACCGAACCACTGCAACTCAGCGCCGTGGGCCGAACCTGCCGCTAAAACAATCAATGAAAAAATGAGCTTGTTGCACAGAACGTTGAGCGATCGCACGGGTTTCCTCCTGGCTGTTATCGTTGGTTATGAATAATCCGTATACCGAGACCCCGGTACGACGAAAAAGTTTCCATTGAAGGTTTTGCGTTATTACGCGCAAAGAAGGAAAAAAAGGCGGATGCGAACACGGAATTTGCTGTCGCAGACTTTGTCATACGAAGGCGAGCTCTTTGTTATCACGAGTCAATCAGAATGCGAGGTGAAGACATGGGCCGGTTTCACGGCAAGCGTTTTCCTGGTGAAAGTGATGAATATCGCGCAGCGCGCGACGAGTTGTTGGCCGCAGAGATCGACTTGAGGGCACGAATCGAAGCTCTCGCGGCGCTTCGACGGCAGTTACCGCAAGGAGGCATGCTCAAGCGTGACTACGTATTTACCGAGGGTAACATAGATTCGAGTGGTAACGAGACAATAAGACAAACGAAATTTTCACAGCTTTTCGAAGCGGGCAAAAACGAGCTGATCCTTTACAGCTTCATGTATGCTGCCAGCGCCGACAAGCCTTGTCCCATGTGCACCGCCCTCTTGGATGGCCTCAACGGCAATGCGCCGCACGTTGCGGACCGGGTCAATTTTGCCGTTGTCGCCAAAGCCCCGATTTTAAAAATACTTCAATGGGCCCAGGAGCGGGGATGGAAAAATTTGCGTTTTTTGTCTTCAGAAAAAAATAGTTACAACAGCGACTACTTCGCCGAAAACTCTAAATCGCGACAACTGCCGGCGATCAACGTGTTTCGAAAGCGTGGAGACGATATCTATCACTTCTACAACACCGAACTTCTGTATGCGCCGTCGGCCGAGGGGCAAGATACGCGACACGTCGATCTTATCTGGCCGCTGTGGAACCTGTTCGATCTCACTCCGACGGGCCGCGGCGCGGATTGGTATCCGAAGTTTTCGTATTAGCGGCGCATCGCGGTATGCGGGCTGAGTCGCGGCGAGAGAAGCGCACCCTGTCTCGTGCGCAGCACAGATGGTTCATGCGCCAAGCAGCGGAGTTTTCGCCGTCGTTGTATCGGCGAATCGCGGAGATCGGACCTGTTACACTACCGGATCGGCGTCGTCGTGGGTTCTGCAATTTTCTCGCTAGAGCGGTGGTCGGACAGCAGCTGTCAACCGCGGTGGCGCGAAGGATCTGGCGCCGGATAGAAAGCGCCTCTCGGAACAGTGCGAAATCAATGCCGGCCTTCTTTTGTGAGGAAAACAAGGAATTGTTGCGTCGATGCGGGATTTCTAACAACAAGATACGGACGTTGTGCGCCATCCGCCGCGCATGGGAAGACGGCAACTTGTCGCCGCGACGTCTGCGACGTGTGGGCGCGGAGGACAGATCGAGACAACTCCAAGGGATATGGGGGATCGGCCCGTGGACAGCGGACATGGCGAACATCTTTTACTTTCTGGAGCCGGATGTCTGGCCGCAGGGCGATTTGGCCGTGCGCAAGACGTTTGCGCGTTTTGTCGTAGAGTCGAACGGCATGGACCCGTTGGAGGCGGCCAAACTTTTCGTACCCCACAGGTCTTTTCTCGCTATCTACATGTGGCGGGTCGTGGCCCGTGATAAATTGTGACAGCCGGTCTCCACCTTTGTAGACTCGGCTAAGGCGCTTAGGCAACCATGACTCAGGAGGATCTTACTGTGACAACCAACGACACCAGCGTCACCATTGCGCCCTATTTCGAAGTGCAGGACGGGCAGCTCGAACGCTTCAAAGCATTGTGCGAAAAGTTCGTGGAACAAACATCTACCGAAGAGAAATGTCTCTATTACGGTTTTTCATTTCACGAAAACGAAGTTTTCTGCCGCGAGGCCTATGTCGACGGAGAGGGTTTGTTACGACATTTAGAAAATGTCGACGCTCTGTTGAAGGAAGCCTTAACCATCTCCGCGATCATCAGGTTGGAAATCCATGGAGCAGAACCGGAGTTGGCCAAACTCCGCCAACCGTTGAGCGCATTAGATCCGAAATATTACGTTCTCGAATACGGGTTTCGAAAATAACGCCCCGGCATTCATGGCAACGGAGTCGACGATCCCCGGCATACAGCTTATAAGTCGTACAGACTTGGTTCTCGTGCTGTTCGGCGATCGAACGTCGACGTCCCAGCGATCGAAGAGCCGCTGTCGTGACCCCAGACGAGTGTTTTGTAATCGAAGGAATGCTCAATCGTGGGCTTGACGACTTGGAAATAGGGGGAAATGTCGAAATCACGCGGCGCGAACAAGCTGTGGTGACGTATATGCAGGATCTCCCGCACTGATTGACCGAAACGGTTTCGTGTGGGTTCGTCGAGCTCCTCGACGTGCGGCAAAATCGGGTAGCGCACGGACT
This sequence comes from Arenicellales bacterium, assembly GCA_041576575.1. Lineage (GTDB taxonomy): Bacteria > Pseudomonadota > Gammaproteobacteria > Arenicellales > JAANXG01 > CALZGZ01. Next base: position 2,963 of record JBFGKR010000015.1, read on the forward strand.
GAAACGCCTGGGCGATGAGCGAAGAGCAAATCGCACGCGTTGGATCTCCGCTACCCAAGGCGAGCATGCGGCGACGCATAAAACTGGGCACCGGTGGCGTCGGTAGAAGATAGCGCGCAAGATCGATGACGTTTTTGAGATCGTAGGCGTATCCCAATCGGTCGACAATGTATTCGATGACGCGCTGCTGATCCGTCGCCGTTAAATTGTGCGGTCGACAGATGCGCGAGTTGTAGGATGCGTATTTTGAGATCGGGACGGTGACGACCCCTTGTTTGATGTCCGCCTCAACGAGTGTCGGGGCGGTCTCAGGGTCCTCCACTGGGCCTAAGGCATCGCCGACATAGATGGCGGCGTGCGACCAAGTGGATTGCGTCAAATATTTGATGGCGGCGCTTATCCGGCGGTCTCCTTCCACGAGCAGCACGTCGCAAGGACGCAACACGGCGGCGAGTTTCGCCGGATCGGTAATGGCAAATGGGTGGTAGCCTTTTATCGGTTTGTTGAGGTAGTCGGCGAGCCAGCGCCCAACTGTGTTCAGCAAAGACTGGACCATGAGGGGTTATCCGGTGGCTATGAGATCAGGATTGATCCATTCGCGCCTGAACGCAAGACGCGGCCTTTTGAACGCGTCTGTTGCACCCGGCCCCGTCACATCGCACCGGGGCGCACGGTGATACCGAACATGGACTGTATTCACCATTCTTTGTCAGCCTGTCGGCTCCGTCGTTCGCCGCCTCGAACACTAAGACCGGCGCTGCGCGGCATTTCTTGTGCGAAGACCACTGCATTCGGGAGGTGGGTCCGTCGATGTTTTATCCTTATTTTCCTAAACCGGTCAGGCGCGCGTATATGCGCGGTAAGGCTTCGGGAAGCGCGGCGACTTTCGACAGCACGAAATAGCGTCCCGGGCCGAACAAATGAGGCAGATATTCCTGTCCCTTTCGGTCTATGGTAAATCCGAACGGAAAGACTCCCAAGGTCCGCAGGTCGAGCAGCGCGCGACGCGTATCCTCGAGTGCATAACGCGCCTGATAGCGATCGGCCGGATCGTAGGGTCGCCCGTCGGTAAGTACCAGCAGTAATCGGTGCCGGCGAGGCCGCCGTGCAAGTATCCCGCCTACGTGGCGCACCGCGGCCCCCATACGCGTGGAACCCTCCGGCGCCAACGCCAGGATCCTCCGCCGTACGTCCTCGTTGTAGCTCTCGGTGAAACCTTTGATGCGCAGACAATCCACGAACGCGCGACTGTGACTGGAAAAGGCGTACAGCGCGAATTCGTCTTGAAGTCCCTGCAGCGCCTCTGCGATGACCAGCATCGCTCGCTGAGCGATATCAATGATTCGGTGCAGGCCGTCCACGCGGCCCTGAGTCGAGTTCGAATTATCGAGTAGCACCGCGACGGACAGTTCCCGCTCGGCGCGAATTCGGTGCCTGTACAGATCGTCTTTACTGTGGCCGGTGCCGCGTCTTTCGGTCACGGTTTCCACGAAGCTGTCGATGTCGACGTCCTCCCCGTCGACAAGCCGGCGCCGCCAACGATCCTGCATGCGGAACGACTCGAAACGCCGGCGCACCCGGCTCGCCAGTCGTTGCAGCTCCGGGTCGAGAGTGGCATCGGTAGCGGCGGGAGGTATTTGCTCGTAGACGCGGCACCAGTCCAGCCGGTACTCACGGCGGCGATAATGCCATTCCGGATACACTGAGACGCCCGTCAGTCTTTCCCCGCTTACGCCGGATTCCTCGGCGTCGGCTTTATAGGCGCCTGCCTGCTCACGGTCCTCGACCTCGAAAGTCGCGGACTGGCTCGCATCCTGCAGGAGGTCGGAGTCGACGTATTCGGGCAGGGGTTCGGTATGTCGCTCGAACGGCGGCGCCGGATGCCCCCACACCGCAGCAGGCCAAAACGGTAGAGACCGCGCCATAAGCTCCCCGGGCGGATTACCCGGGAGCGCACCCCGCTTTGCTTCCTGCAAGGCCCGCTCGAGCCAGGGGTGGGCCAATCCGTTTGAATTGCCCAGGCCGCGTCGAATCCCGGCTTCCAGGAGGGCGAAGCCATTGGCGCGGTCGTAGCCGAGGGATTCGAACAGCGCGTCGCGCTCCTCCAGACACGCCGAGCACAAGCGGGCGTAACGTGAACGCAGTCCCGGAAATCGTTGCAACGCGACTTCGCTGACGAACACCCCGGTGAGCAGGTGCGCGAGACCGGGATTCAAGTCGGGTCTGCAGGGGAGTGTCTTCTCTAGCGCCAAGTAGGCGGCAAGCCAATAATAAAGGTCTCGATTGAGCGCGCGCAGGGGAAACCGGGCGATGCGTGCGGGCAGGTGGGCCTGGTCCGGATTCTGCCACGCGAGGTCTTGCCAGTGACGTTGCGCAAACACTTTCCGTTTCAACATGCCCGTCCCCGCGTCGTCGGTGGCCGTCGTGATCTCATGAGAAGAGGAGCCGCTCAGCGCATGGAAGAATATCTGGAGACCGCGTTGAACTTCGACCAGCGACATCGCGGCCTCCGGATAGTCCGGAACCCGATGCAGCCCGAGGGCCAATTCCAGGCGGAGGTTGGCGGCGAAGCTCATGATCGTTGGTCGTGTGCTCTACATTTCAAAGTGGGCGCGCACCGTCTCCAACAGCCCTTCCTGAACCAAGGGGTCGTCGGACAGCGCCTCCACCAAAGCCACACGGCAGGCCTCGCGTTGCGTCAGTCCGTCCATCATCAGGCTGGCGGCGTGGATGAGAAGGCGCGTGGACGCCACCTCTTCCAGATCGTGGCCCTCCAGCGCTCGCAACTGGCGTCCGAGTTCGGCGAGGCGCGTGGCGCTGGGTCGATCGAGGCCCGTTTCCAAGGTAATGATTTCAGTTTCCCGCTCCACGTTGGGGAAATCAAACGTCAAAGCGACGAAGCGCTGCCGCGTGCTCGGTTTGAGGTTCTTGAACATGTGTTGATAACCGGGATTGTACGAGACCACCAGCATGAATTCAGGCGGTGCCTTCACCATTTCCCCGGTTTTTTCCAGATACAGCTCGCGCCGGTCGTCCGTAAGGGGGTGCAGAATGACGGTCGTGTCCTTACGCGCTTCCACGACCTCATCCAAGTAGCAGATACCGCCCTCACGCACGGCCCGGGTTAGAGGGCCGTCTTGCCAAATCGTTTCTTCTCCGCGGATGAGAAAACGCCCCACTAGATCGGAAGCAGACAATTCATCGTGACACGCCACGGTGTAGATGGGGCGCTCGATCTCTGCGGCCATATGGCGTACAAAGCGGGTTTTGCCGCAGCCGGTGGGCCCCTTGATGAGCATTGGGAGTTGTCGGTGGTAGGCCGATCGGAACACTTCTCGCTCGTTGCCTTGCGCCAGATATGGCGGGATTTCGGAGGGTTTCTCTTTGGGGACGGTGCTCATGCTGCTTCGCTCACGAACGTTCGTTAAATGTCGTATTCTGGGATATTAACGGTCATTGCCGCTCGCGGAAATGCCTCCGCGGTTAATACATGCATCCGTAGCGTTCGTAGCTTGTGGTTTGGCACCTTTGCCATCGGCGGGAATCCCTGCTGCAATATACGGTAAAGTGCGACTAGCACGGCGCACCTCGAGCTAGAAGTGTGCTTATACCCAAATACATAAGCGAATGTCGAAATCGCCAAACACCGACCGTGCCGCGGCCGAGGCGCCGAAAAAATCCCGGAATGCGCAAGCACTGCGGGTGGCGGTGATCGGCGCGAGCGGGTACATCGGCACCAATCTGGTTCCGAGGCTGGTGCAGCAAGGGTGGGCGGTGCGCGCGATTGCGCGCAATCGGGAAGTGTTGGAGGCCCGTCGGTGGTCCGGAGTCTCCCTGGCAGCGGCCGATGTGCTCAAGCCGGAGACCCTCACCGAGGCGCTCACGGACATCGATGTGGCCTATTATCTCGTGCACTCCCTGGACTCCCGCGGGGATTTTTCTCAATTGGAGCAACAAGGCGCCGACAATTTCGCCGAAGCCGCTGCGGCCGCGGGTGTTGGGCGCATCGTCTACCTGGGTGGACTGATTCCGGAAGATGCCAACTCGCAACACCTTGTCTCGCGACAACGAACCGGCGATCGCCTTCGAAGCGGCCGCACCCCGGTCACCGAAATACGAGCCGGTATCATTGTCGGCCCCGGATCGTACGCCTTCGAAGTCATTCGGGATCTGGTCAACAACCTCCCACTTATGCTGACACCGCGCTGGGTGAAGTCCAAATCGCCGCCCATAGCGCTTGAAAATCTACTCGAGTACCTCGTGCGTGTCGCCGCCGTGGATGAGGCTGCGGGGCGCGTCTTTGATGCCGCCGGACCGGAGATGTTGAGTTACGAGCAGCTGATGCTGCAGTACGGCGAATTCGTTCACAAACGTCCATGGATTGTTCCAGTGCCGGTGTTGACGCCGCGGCTCTCGTCCTACTGGTTGCGCGCCGTCACGTCGGTTCCAACCGGCATCGCTCGTGCCCTGGTTGAGGGCCTCAAATTCGATATCTGTGCGGACGACACGGAGTTGAGACGCCTGATTCCGCAACGCTTGCTCGATTACAAGCAGGCGGTGTCGGCCGTGTTCCAGGCCGAACGCCGCAATGCCGTGGCCGCTCGCTGGACGGAAGGGGTGCTCATGTTTCGAGACTACAACCCGAACTACGCGTATTACGCCAAAAAGGCCGGCGGCACGGCGCTAGCCCGGGTATCGCCGGAAGCGTTGTGGCGGCAGGTCGCGTCGATCGGAGGGAGAAATCGTTACTTTTATGCAAATTGGCTCTGGTCGCTGCGGGAGTGCGTGGACTGGGCATTAGGGGGTCAAGGCATGAATCGGCAGCGTCGGCATCCCACGCAGGTCCGGGTCGGCGACAGCATTGACTCGTGGCGGGTGATCGGTGTGCAGGCGCCGGAGCGTTTGACATTGGGCTTCGGCATGAAAGCACCAGGGGCGGGTGTCATGGAGTTTGAGATTACACCGGAGGATGCGGATCGTACGCGGATTCGCGTCACCGCGTATTGGCACCCTGCGGGGATCTGGGGATTGATGTATTGGTATGCCTTCGCACCTTTCCACTTTCTAGTCTTTAACGGTATGGCGCGCGCTATCGCCAAGCGCGCCGAGAACGCGGAATCGGGGGCGTCGGCCGCGGAACAGACGGCGCAAGCACGGGGTCGCCCGCGCTAACAACGTGTTCGAGGGCGCGGTCAATCCGCAAGGTGTCGGCCTACCGGCAGGGGCTCGGCGCCGGCTCGGAGTTTCAAGATCACAGCCTCTCCCGAAGCCGCGCCGGTTTCGGCAATCGCCTGGATCGTCACTTGATGGGTGACCAGGAACACGGGTTTTCCGTCGAGAGGCAGCGCATTCAGAAAGCCTTGCAGCGCTTGGATGTTGGGCTTGCGATCCTGCGGCCGTTCGTAGAACGAATTCAATGCTTCAAGCTCTTTGACCGGACCGAGATCCATCAAGCGGGCGGTTTCCAGACAGCGGCACCACTGGCTGGAATAGACCTCGGCCTCGCGAACCCCCGCATTGCGAAAAACTTCTCCTATGCGACGCGCCTGTTTCCGGCCGGTGGCATCGAGATTGCGCTGCGTGGAGCAGTCGTTGAGCTCGAACTCGGGCGGGTCGCCGACACCGGGGGCCAGCGCGTGTCGCAGCATGACAACGTATCCACCATCTTGCAGTCGCTTCAGGTCAAACGGCTCCCCCGCATCGGCGGTATTCGCCGCCGCCGAAAGCAGCCCTGAAGATCCCCACAGGATGGCCACAGCTGTCGCCGCGCATCCAAAAGTTTTCTGCATCAACCGTCGCTTATACATACGCCGATGTCTCGCTGAAATGAAAAAAACGGTGCCGCCATTATGACCCACCGCGGCGGTATTTTGGAATCGACGACGAAGCAGGGGCCGGGTGCACGAGACGACACGGCCGCCGGTTATTTAGCGTATATTGGTCGCCACATCGACATTCCGGGAAGCCTGACAATATGTTGCCACCTGAAGCCGTTGCCGAGGCGCAGCGCCGCATCGCCCCTCTCGTCAACGAAACGCCGTTATTGCGCTCCCGCCTATTGAACCGCTGGCTGCGGCACGAGTTCGTGTTCAAGGTAGAAGGGTTTCAAAAAGTCGGGGCCTTCAAGGTCCGGGGCGCGCTCAATGCGCTGTTGGAAATGAAGGAAAGGGGATCCTTGCCGAACGACGTCGTCGCCTTCAGTTCGGGAAACCATGCCCAAGCGGTTGCCTACGCCGCGCGGCAGCTGAAGGTGCGCGCCACCGTTGTACTGCCGTCCGATGCGTCGTCTATAAAGCGCCAGGCCAGCGCGGCGTACGGCGCCGATGTCGTGGTCACGCGCAGCCGGGCAGAGGCCGAGGCGAAGACCACAGAGTTGAGGGAACGGGGCGCCTATCTGCTGCATCCGTTCGACCACGACGGGATCATCGCTGGCCAAGGAACCGCGTGCTACGAAGCCCTGCAATCGGGAATACGGCCCGACGCGATCTTCGCCACTTGCGGCGGCGGCGGCTGGTTGTCGGGGACCTATCTGGCGGCCGAACTCCTGGCGCCCGGCACACCGGTGTACGCCGCGGAACCCGCGAATGCGAACGACGCGGCCCGATCCTGTCGCAGCGGTCGCTTGGTGGTATTGGACACTTCGCCAAACACGATCGCGGACGGCGCGCGCACCTTGAGTGTCAGCGAAAGGACGTTTGCATATCTGCGGCGATTGGCGGGATTTTTTGAGATAGAAGAGGACGAAATCATATATTGGACGCAGTGGCTTTCGCATCTCTTGAAGACGACGGTAGAACCGACGTCGGCGGTGGCCATGGCGGGCGCGGCGGCGTGGGCGCGCTCGCAGCCGACGTCGCGCCACATCTTGGTGATGCTGTCCGGTGGAAACATTGCGCCCGAGACGTACACCAAAATATGGGCGCGGAACGCCCTGTCAACGATACCGCGGCCGCGCGAATGAGGCGAATAGAGTTACCGCGCGGCCCGGCCTGCCGCATCAACGGCCGTCCGTTTGACAACACGCGCCACGGAAACGGTAGGCGCACCAGGTCGCAGCGGTGCCGCCCAGTCCGAGCACGACAAACGCCCACCCCCATTGTTCGACCTCGCCGTGCGGCGGGTTCGTCCAGTCCAGCACGGCGCCGAACACCACCGGCGCCAACGCACCGGCACTGAATCCGAGCAGCGCTCGCACGGCGAGCACAGAGCCAAGATAGCCCGCTTCCATAGACTCGGAGAGCGCCGTGGACAGCACGGGCGAATCGCCGATGACCGCGAAATAATACAACAGCCCGAGAACTACAAGCAGGTAAACCGGGGCGGAAATCAACCAGCCGATCGTGAACGAGAGGATCGCGCCGGCGGCCGCGATGACGATGAGCACCCGCCGCCGCCCCCAATAATCGGATAAACGCCCCATGGACGCGGACGCAAAAGAACCGATGATATGCATCGACGCTGCGACGTAGGCGCCGAATTCCGCGGTATCGGCCAAGCTGTGCCCGGAAAGGGCAAAACTGGCGGCAAAGAAGGCGGGTGTCCACGACCACATCCCGAGAAGCTCCCAGCAATGGGCGGTGTAACCGGCAACGAGGTTTCGCGCATCGCGATTGCGGCGCAAGACCCTCCACACGCGCAGTTCTTGTGGCCGGATGTGCACGACATTATGGGTTTGGCGCAGTGCCAGCCAGGATAGCAACGCGCCCAACGTCGGGAGCACACCGGTGGCGATAAACGCGGCCCGGTACCCGGACCACTGCATAAACAGGCCTGACACACCTAAGGAGAAGGCGTAGCCGACGGAAGTGCTGGCGATCAGATAACCGACGGCAGTGCCTCGTCGACTGCGCTCATATCGCTCCGAAAACAATAAGATCGCGGGCGTATAGAGACCTCCTTGGGTAATCGCGGCCACAGGGTACAACACTAAGCCCGTGGCGTAGGAAACGGCGAAGAAGCCGAATGCCATGGCCGAGACCGCGCTCAATACGGCGGAAATCACGAACACGCGCTTGGCACCGAAGTGATCCGCCAACCGGGAGGAGAAGAATAGCGATACCGCGTAGGCGGCCATGAACCCGGACGCGACGGTCCCTGCCTGCATCGCAGACATATTCCACTCTTGCAGCAGCGCCGGCAGGCATGCGGCGTACACCATGAAATTGGCATACAGCAACACGCGCGCGCAGAAAATCAGCGCGAGCCAGTTGTCGCGACGTCTACTGATCATAGAGAGTACAATATTTCCTGATTACGTCGTTTGGGCAATCGTCCGAGTTGCCGGTGATCGGCTCGGAAGCGGCGATTCGGCGTGTTGCACCGGGAATCCGGGGCCACGGTGACGCGATCGGCGTAAATCTGCGCGCAAGCATTTACGTTGGACATCTGTCGACTTGCTGATTAAAAACATTTTCATAGCGCCTTTATCGGTCGCCTGGGCGTGATACGCCGCCCAGCTATTGAATGACGATTGTAACTCTTAGTCAGGTGGTCCATGCGTACGGCCATTATCCGTTGTTGGACCATGTCGATCTGCAGATTTCCAAGGGTGAACGGATATGTCTGGTTGGTCGCAACGGAGCGGGAAAATCGACACTCTTCCGCATCATCAGCGGTCGCGTGCAACCCGACGACGGTATCGTTTGGCGGAGAGACACCTTGCGTATTTCCCATCTGGAGCAAGACGTTCCCAGGGCAGCGGACCAAAATGTCTACCAGATGGTTGCCGCTGGAATGGGCGACTTGGGCGGTCTTCTTAGCGCATACCAACGTGCGCTACAGGATGTCGATCGGTCTGATTCCGCTGCTCTAAATCGATTGTCGAACCTGCAGCACCGCATCGATGTCGTCGGCGGCTGGAACGTGCGTCAACGGGTCGAAACCGTGCTGAGTCGTTTGTCGTTACCTTCAGAAAAGCGCTTCGCCGATTGCTCCGGCGGAGTTCGTAGGCGTGTGTCGCTGGCACAAGCTCTGGTGAGTGATCCCGATCTGTTGTTACTCGACGAGCCAACCAACCATATGGATATCGCCGCCATAACGTGGTTGGAGCAGTATTTGCTCTCCTTTCACGGCGCCTTGCTCTTTATAACGCACGATCGCGCGCTGGTGAACAATCTGGCGACGCGTATCGTAGAGTTGGATCGTGGAAAGTTGTTTTCCTTTCCCGGCGGTCTCGCCGAATTTCGCCGCCGCAAAGACGCGCTGTTGGCGACCGAAGCGCGTGCGCACGCCAAGTTTGATAAAAAACTGGCCGAGTACGAAGCTTGGATTCGTCGGGGCATCAAGGCTAGGCGCACCCGCAATCAGGGCAGGGTGAAGACTTTACAGGCCATGCGCCGAGCCAGGAGCGAGCGCGTGACGCTTCAAGGTCGGGCCTGCATCGATGTTGACGACGGCGAGCTCGCGGGCAAACTTGCAATCGATGTTCGCAACGTGAGTTTTCGTTACGGGGACAAGAGGATCGTTCGTGATTTTTCCACGCGGATCTTGCGCGGTGACCGCGTTGGAATCATCGGTCCCAACGGCTCCGGCAAGAGCACTCTGTTACGATTGATGATCGGCGAAATCCAACCTGATACAGGACGGATTTCGATGGGCACCCGACTTCGGACCGCCTATTTCGACCAGCAGCGAGACCGCTTGGATTTGGATAAGAGCGTAAGGGACAACGTATGCGACGGCAGTGACCACGTTCATGTCCGCGGTCGGCCGCGTCACGTCATCGGATATCTCAAAGATTTTCTGTTTCCACCCGAACGGATCGATTCGCCCGTCAACAGCCTTTCCGGCGGTGAACGCAATCGACTGTTGTTGGCCAAGCTGTTCACCCAACCCGCAAACTTAATGGTGCTGGACGAACCCACGAACGATTTGGACGTGGAAACCCTGGAATTGCTCGAAGATCTGTTGATGGAGTACGAAGGTACACTGCTGCTGGTTAGTCACGATCGGACGTTTCTCGACAATACGGTGACAAGTGTACTCGTGTTCGAAGGCGACGGCCGAGTGGGAGAGTACGTTGGCGGCCACCAAGATTGGGTCCGACAATCTGAGCACGGCATGCGAACCAATACGACACGCCAACAGAAGCTGAAAAAAGTCCGTGGTCAATCTCGAGCGGAAAATGCGATTCCTGCTTCGAGGCGGAAGCTCAGCTATAAGGAAATGCGCGAGCTGGAGGGTCTTCCCGAGCGCATCGAGGCCTTGGAACAGGAACAACTCCAGCTTACGCGGCAGGCCAGTCAAGGGCAACTCTACAGAGAAGACAGGGAGACGATCACGGTGACCA
>JBFGKR010000016.1:0-12831 GCA_041576575.1 Arenicellales bacterium
GCAACACCCTCGAATCCGTCAAGGTAGAACACAAAGACACGGGGATCGGCGGCGCGGAGCTGACCCGTGACGACTTCCTTCCGGATTTCTGCCGCGGCGATATGGTGATCAATGTCGTTGTGCTCGCCCAATTCCTCGCCGTTGTTGCGACCATAATTACCCCACCGCTGACAACGAACGTTTTCTTGGACCTGTTCTACATTTCTCTGTTCCTCCAATGGATAGGGCTGGCGAGCGTGGGCATGTTGTGCGTCGCTCGACCGCGGCTCAACCGTCTCGGCGAGCGTCGGGCGGTGCTCATGGCGTACCTGTTGCTGCTTTGCGTCACGTGGTTGTTGAGCGAGTTTGCGCTGTGGGTCATGGCGGGGGCCGGCGTCATCGAGTCTGCCCGGCCGCCTTGGTACGCGTATTTTCACGGTCAGAACCTAACCGTGAGCGCGATCATCAACGCCCTGGCGCTCCGCTATTTCGTCGCCCGCCACCAACTGAGACAGAAGACGCTTGCGGAGGAGCGCGCGCGCGCGACGATTCTTAAGTACCGCATTCGGCCCCACTTCCTGTTCAACAGCATGAACATCATTGCGAGCATGATGCGCCGCGCGCCGGTTCGCGCCGAAACCGCGATTGAGGATATGGCGGACCTCTTCCGGTTGATGCTCGACGACAGCAAAGACCTGATGTCCATCCACCGAGAAATCAAAATTGCACGCAAGTACCTGAAGCTGGAAAAGCTGCGGCTAGAAGACAGGTTGAACGCAACGTGGCAAACCGAATCACTGGCGCGCACCGCTAAGACTCCAGTGCTGATGCTGCAATTGCTGCTCGAATACGCAATTCGCAGCGGCATCGAACCGCTTCCGGCGGGTGGGCAAATAAATATCCGGCTGTGGGTGGATGAAAACCGTTTACATATCTCCTTGGACTGTCCCGCAGCCGAAGTTTCCGAGGCGGTTCGACACGAGGGCGATACTGCAATAGACAACATACGCTTGCGGCTCGATGACTTATATGGCGAAGCCGCCAGCCTCGATATCCAAAAACACGACGGTACTCTGTCGGTTCACATCAGCCACCCTGCGTTTGGGGAGTCAGCGAATGAAGATTTTGGTAGTCGATGACGAAAAGCTGGCGCGCGCCCGTCTACGGGAACTCATCAGCAAAAACGGCGAACATGCGATTGTGGGCGAAGCCATGAATGGCAGCGAAGCGATCGAGAAAACCATGTCGTTGCGACCGGAGGTGCTGCTCATGGACATACGCATGCCGGTGATGGACGGGCTCGAAACTGCAATGCACTTGATGTCGATGGAATTCCCTCCGGCGGTTATCTTTACTACCGCTTACGATCAGCACGCATTGGAGGCGTTCGAAGTCAATGCCGTGGATTATCTGCTCAAGCCGATTCGCAAAGACCGGCTGGATTTGGCGCTGCAAAAAGCCAAACGGCTGACGCTGAAGCAACTCAAGCAGGTTACGCAGGCGCAAGAAGAACCGCAGTCCCGGACCCACATCAGCGTTCATATGCGGGGGCAGATCACCTTGATTCCGATCCAGGACGTGGTCTATTTCATGGCGGACAACAAATACGTCACCGTTCGCACCGCCGCTGAGCAGCACCTCATCGAGGACTCGCTGGTAAGCCTTGAAGAGGAATTCAAGGATGGGTTTCTTCGCGTCCACCGCAATGCTCTCGTAGCCGTAGAATACATTCGCGGTATCGAGAAACAGCCGAACGGTCGCTGGCGAGTTCTGCTCCGGGATGTGGACGACAAACTCGATGTCAGCCGCCGGCACACCCCGGCGGTACGCCGTTGGACTCGCCGCTAATGGATGGAGGCCTTCCCTTGTTTCAGCTTTCCCGCCGCTCGCCGAATAGAGCCTTCAAGATAATCCAGGTAAAAGTCGGGGAGGCTCGCCCCTACCAGGTCGTGGGTCAGGACCTCACCCTGGGTACCGAAAAAACGCACCGTGGGCACGATTGAGATCCCCTGCTCGAACGCAAATCGAGTGTGGGTAGTTTTTCTTCCCTTAAAATCCGTCAAGGTAAAATCGCCGTCCGTCGTGACGATGCGGACCAGGACCGGGGGCCGGAAGTTCGGATCCCGCCCCAAGGGGTCGATGTAATCCCGCCGCACTTGCCGGCAGTAGGGGCAGTGATCGGCGCTGAACATGACTACGATCGGCATCCCCGAGTGGGCGGCTCGGCGCCCGTCGGCAGCCAGATCCCCGGCATCGACGGCTCCAGTCGCGCAAACTGCGGAAACAGCCAGCATCGACGCCATGAACAGAAGTATCGCTTTGGCAAGCCGTGACAACATGACAAATCACGCTATCACAGATGCAGCGACATTTAAAACCTGCGCAATTGATGAGAAATCTCAATCGATCGCGCAGTTCGAGCGTAACCCGCGGGCCGGCGCATGGTTCAGTTACTGCGCGTAGCGACTAGAAAGAGTCCCCTCGCCCTGTGGCAGGCGCAATATGTGCGCGACCGCCTCTCGCAACTGCAACCCGGCGTCAAGGTTGAACTGGTGCCGATGAGCACGCGGGGCGACAAAATCCTGAGCGCCCCCCTCGCCGCTGCAGGTGGTAAGGGTTTATTTTTAAAGGAACTCGAAGAGAGCCTGCTCGACGGGCGGGCGGACATCGCGGTGCACTCCATGAAAGACGTGCCGGTACAGCTCCCCGATGGCTTGCACATTCGCGTCATCTGCGAGCGAGCGCATCCGCTCGATGCCTTGGTATCGAGCCGCTTTGCATCACTGGAGGCGTTGCCGGACAACGCACGCATAGGCACCGCCAGTCTGCGCAGGAAATGCCAGCTGCGCTATAACTATCCGGGTCTCGACGTCGTCGATCTTCGGGGCAACGTCAACACGCGATTGTCCAAGCTCGACCGCGGGGAGTTCGACGCGATTGTGCTTGCGGCCGCGGGTTTGCATCGTCTCGGGATGTCGGACCGGCTCACGGGGTTGATCGATTCCAGTATCATGCTGCCGGCCGTGGGACAGGGCGCGATCGGCATCGAATGTCGCCGCGATGACGACGCGATCAACGAGATACTGGCCCCCCTGGATCACCATTCGACACACCTGCGCGTGCGCGCGGAGCGCACCTTGAACGCGGCCTTGGAAGGAGGTTGCCAGGTCCCTATCGCCGGCTTCGCCGAGATGCTCGAAGACCGCATGCGGCTGCGCGGCCTAGTGGGCAGACCCGACGGGTCCCGGCTGTTGCGCGGGGAGGCGAGCGGACCCGCCGACCAACCGGAAATGCTGGGGAAGCGGGTGGCGGACCTGCTCATCGCTCAGGGGGCGGACGAGATACTGCGTGAACTGTATCAGCGCTGACCTGCAAGGACTCTGGGTGGTCGTGACGCGGCCCGCCCGCCAGGCCTCCGGAGTTACCAAGAAGGTCCAGCGACACGGCGGACACGTGCTTCCGTTTCCGGTTATCGAAATCGCGCCCCCGATGGAACACGAACGTTTACGCTCAGTGTTACGCCGACTGCAGGAGTTCGACTGGCTGGTGTTTATCAGCGCCAATGCCGTGGTCACGGGATTGGACGCACTGCGGGAAGCCGGTGTCACCCGAACCGGAGCAAAAGTCGCCGCCGTCGGCAGCAGCACTGCGCGGGAGTTGCGGGAACGCGGATGGCTTGTCGACGTGACTGCGAAACCACCGTTCACAAGCGAGACACTGCTGCAGGAATCCGTCTTTCGCCACGTCCAAGGCGAGCGTTTCCTGATATTCCGTGGCGAGGGCGGTCGCGAACTCTTGCGCGATACCCTGATTGAACGTGGCGCAGAGGTCGACTACGCGGAATGCTATCGGCGCGCGCCAGCGTCGAGCGATCCGGAGAGATTGCGTCGCGCGTGGTCGCGGGACCAGCTCGATGTCATCATGTTGACCAGCGTCGAGGGATTGAAAAATCTGATTCAAATCGCCGGACAAAGAAATGCCCATCGGCTGTTCCGTACTCCCGTCGTCGTCGCTGGGGAGAGGGTGGCGGCGGAGGCACGAAACAGCGGTTGGCGCGCACCGATAATTACTGCCGACAACGCCACCGACGACGCAATGCTCAAATCGTTGCAGATGTGGCGCAGCAGTTCCGCGAGAGCGGATTAGCATTTTCTAAACAACAGCAAAAAAGAAAACGCCGGCTGGCGACCAAGCGGCCGGCGTGTGGTAAAGTCGTGTGCTCAGGACTACATACTAACGAGCAGAAGAATGAGCACCGAGAAAGATACCCCACCTGTCGACAATCCGCCCTCACCAGAGGACACGGCGGCGGAGGAGATCGAGACAGACGTAAACGACGACGCAAGTATCGCCTCGGCACCAGCGCAGAAGGAGGTGGAGCCCCGCAAGGGAGGCGGCCGCATGCTGGGCGGAATTGCGTTAATTCTGTCTTTGCTCGCGCTCGGCGTCGGAGCATATCTGTGGTACCGAGTGGAGGTTGAACAGCGAGTGGAGCAAACTCGGACCGCGGCCAATATCGACACCAACATCAACCGCCTGACCCAACAATTCACGAGTCTTGAAAAACAGCAAGAAAGACTGGAGTCACGGCAAACCGAAATCGACAAGAACGTCGAGCGGGCGCTGCAGCGAACCATAGAGCCGGTACAGAAATCGCTGGCCGACTTCGACGCGTCTCAAGCGGAGATCGAGACTTCCATTCAGGAACTCTCTTCTGCAGTGGAGAAAGTATACGCCGACCTGGATCGCAGCCTGGACAGCTGGGCGCTGGAAGAGGTAGAGCAGCTGCTGCGTATTGCCAATCACAGCGTGAACCTCGCGAAAGACGCGGACACCGCGTTGGAGGCCTTGAGGTTCGCGGACCGCCGGCTGCGGGATCTCGGAAATCCGAAGTTCACGGAGGTCCGGCGTTTGGTCGCCGAAGAGATGATCCAGCTCGAAGGGGTGGATGCGCCCGATGTGACTGGACTCGCGCTGCGATTGAGCAGTCTGTCCTCCGCGATCGACGAGTTTCCAATGAAGATCCCGGCGCAGCGGGAAATCGACGGTAAGCCGGGAAGCGAAGGGCAGAAATCGGAGAATAAATGGATCAAGGCCGGCCGCGAGATGATGGCCGACCTGCAGCAACTGGTGCGCATCCAGAACATCGAGGAGCCGGCGAAACCGCTTATGGCTCCAGAGCAGCGCTTCTTCTTGTTCGAAAACCTTCGGCTCGCGCTATCCAGTGCGCAACTCGCATTGCTCAAAGCGGATACCACGGTGTACCGCTCAAACCTGGAACACGTCAGCGGCTGGCTCGGCACTTATTTCGACGTCGAGGACGCCCAGGTGAGCAAGACGCTGAGTGAACTGGAAAAAATGCGCAAACTCGAGTTGAGGCCACAACTCCCCGATATAAGCAGCTCTCTCAATGCTCTAAAGAAATTAAAAACCCGGGTTGAATCCGAATGAAACTGCTAATTGTCATCTTGCTGGCGTTGGCTGCGGCAATCGCGATCTCCTACGTCGCCGTGGACGATCCCGGGTATGTGTTAATTACCTTGAAGCCTTGGAGCATCGAGTTGTCGTTTTCGTTGTTCCTGGTGCTGTTGGTGGCTCTGTTCATTGCCGCATACCTGGTGGTTCGTTTTCTCGTTCGATTATGGCGCGCACCCCGAGACATCGGGGCGTGGCGGGGGCGGCGCTTACGGCGCAAGGCGCAGCAATATCAGGCCGACGGGATGTTGGGATTGATTGAGGGGGACTGGTCGAGAGCGGAGAAAAAACTGCTGAACTATTCGAGTCACACCAGCACTCCGATATTGAATTATGTGGGGGCGGCCCACGCCGCACAAGCCCAAGGAGATCTCGAGAGACGCGACCGGTACCTCGCTCAAGCACAACAGAGCGATCCGAGACAAACGATCTCGGTGGGTCTCACAAAGGCGAAGCTGCAGTACCAGAGCGGCCAGTTGGAACAAGCACTCAGCACACTCAACAAGCTGCGCGCGCACGCCCCGAAAAACAAAAAGATATTGAGCCTTCTGATGCAGCTGTATCAAGAGCTCCACAATTGGCAAGCGTTGTCGGAGCTGGCGCCTGTGGCGCGCAAACACGGAGTTCTGCCCGACGACAAATTGGACCAGTTGGAAAGATTGACCGCACACCAATTATTAACCAAATCCAAAGCCAGTGACGGACCGCTGCAAACCGTGTGGAAGTCGCTCCCGCGTAATCGCAAGCAGGACCCGGATGTCATCGCCACCTACGTGGAACAGCTCATGGCTGCTGGCGAAACTCAACGCGCCGAAATCCTATTGCGAAGAACCATCAGGCAGCAATGGGAACCCAGGTTAGTTACGCTCTATGGTCAGCTTCGGTCGCCGGACCTGAACAAGCAATTGAAGACCGCGGAGAAATGGGCCGAGGTACGAAAGAACGATCCGGAACTGTTGTTGACGCTGGCGCGACTGTCCGCGGCAAATGAACTCTGGGGTAAGGCGCGCTCTTATTTCGAGGCTTGTATCGCAGTCGGCGGTCCTGCCGAAGCCTACCAAGAACTTGGCCAACTATTGGAGCAACTCAAGGAGCCGGAGAGTGCCCTTGCTTATTACCGACAGGGCCTGGAGCGCGTGTCGGCCTCGGTTTCTCCGCAAATAGCGTTGAGCGCCGCGAAGGAGAACGACGCCGCGATCGCGTCCGGCGCTACCCTGGATTCACCTCTTGAGTCGGATCGATAGCGGATTCAAAAGAATCGAAGAAATAGCGCTCCAACGCCAACCCGTGCTCCGGGAATTCGGATTTGCCGGCTTCTATCATGGGTGGCGGACCCGAGGCATAGACTTCGTGTTCGCTCAGATCCGGGTGAGCGCGTATCACCGCCTCGTGCACCCATCCCGTTTCCCCCCGCCAGCGATCCCCGGCAGCCGGTTCCGACAACACCGGCGTGAATTTGAACGTTTCACGCGTGTCCGCCCACGTCTGAGCGAGCGTCGCCATATACAAGTCGCGCCGCGCGCGCGCGCCCCAGAACAAATGCATGGGTCTAGACGCCGATGTCGCCAACGCGTGTTGGATAATCGCCTTGATGGGAGCGAAACCGGTCCCCCCGGCCATGAGTATAATGGGCCGATGCGTGTCCTCTCTGAGGAAGAAAGTACCGAAGGGGCCTTGGAAACGTAACAAGTCCCGCTCCCGTAAATTGGAAAAGACGTGGCTGCTGAACGCGCCGCCCTTCAAATGTCGTATGTGCAGCTCTAATTCCGGTTCGTCGCTCGGCGTGTTGGCGATGGAGAAGCTGCGTCTGCGACCTCCTTGTAATAAAACGTCTATGTACTGACCGGAAAGATATTTGAACGGCCTATTCCTGGGAAGCGTCAAATGCAAACCCATCACATCGGGCGCCAGCAATTTCATTTTCGCGACCCGGCAGGGGAGGATTCTGATTTCTATGCCCTCCGCCGCGATTATCTCCCGCGCCTCGACGACGAGATCACTGCGAGCTTTGGCACGGCACAACAAGGCGTGACCCTGTCCGCGCTCGGCGTCGCTCAGGGCCTGGGGCTGGTACGTCCCGTAGTCCACCTCGCCCGACAGCAACAGCGCCTTGCAGGTGCCGCAGGAGCCCGAGCGGCAACTGTACGGCAACACTAGACCGGCGCGCAGCGCGGCCGCAAGAACCGTTTCATCGGCCTTGACGTGGAATTGCTTGCCGCTGTTTCGAAGCGTCACAATATGCGTCGTGCTCATGACAGTGTAGCCTACCTCAGTTTGCGAAAACGCCCATCAATTCATTGCCCGTACTATGCCAGAGCTGCCCGAAGTTGAGATTACCCGCCGCGGAATTGCGGTGCACGTGCTGGGACAACGTATTGTTGCCGTGCACGCGTACAATCGGCAGCTGCGCTGGCCGGTGCCTTCTCGACTTGGGATTGCCCTGCCGGGGAAGCGCATCTGCGCCGTAGATCGACGCGCGAAGTATCTCCTGCTCGGCGCCGAAGCCGGCACCCTGATCGTGCATCTCGGTATGTCCGGCAGCCTGCGCGTCGTCGATGCAGATACTCCCCGCGACAGACACGATCACTTTGAGATCGCGTTTGCGAACGGTCGCTGCCTGCGTCTTCGCGATCCCCGCCGCTTCGGCAGCGTGCTGTGGACCGCCGAGCACCCCAAGCAGCACGTCCTGCTCCGCGCGCTGGGACCCGAGCCCCTTTCCGAGGCGTTGACCGGGCCTTATCTGTACGAGCGCGCTCGCGGGCGCCGCACCAGCGTCAAAGTGTACATCATGAACTCCCGCATCGTGGCGGGGGTTGGCAACATCTATGCCAACGAGGCCCTGTTCCAGAGCCGTATTCATCCTCAACGCCCGGCGGGCCGGATATCCCGGCGGCGTTACGGCGTGCTTGCCGAAAGTATCAAGAGCACCTTGGAAAGGGCCATTCTGGCCGGAGGCACCACGCTGCGGGACTTCGCCCGGGCGGACGGCGACCCGGGTTATTTTCAGCAGCAACTCGCGGTATATCAACGAGATGGAAGTCCCTGCCCGCGTTGCGGGGCGACCATTCGGCGGCGGCGGCTGGGCCAGCGATCCAGCTACTATTGTCCCGCCTGCCAACGCTGCTGAAGGGCGTTGGTTTGCCGGTGGTGCCGGCTTTGGTGCGCCCGATCGCTCGCCTTTTGGCGCCAGACTCAACGGCTGGCGCAAGATTCAACGGCGGCACCGAGTTGTTAAAGTCAGTTGTGGGTTGGGGTGAAAATTTGTTGAAAATCTTGGATTTTCGCGGATTTTTGCTTAAATATGATATTAATAGGGTAAAACCTGGAGTGGGGAATCTGTCCAAAAATACAACAAGCAGACGGCTCGTATCATGATCGACACCTATATCGAGAAAGGCTTCGACGCCTACAGCGAATGGCGAAAACGACTGCAATCTTCCGTTCACGCATACGGAAGCTGGCTCAAGTCACAAAAATTTAACGACGGCCAGATTGACCAGCGCATCGAGAAGATCGTCTCCACACTCAGCGACGACAAACTTTACGTCGCCTTCGTCGCTGAGTTCTCACGTGGAAAATCGGAATTGATCAACGCATTGTTTTTTAGCGATATGGGGCAGCGCGTCCTGCCGTCGAGCGCGGGTCGAACCACCATGTGCCCGACAGAGCTCTATTACGACCCCGACAAGGAGCCCTTCATACAGCTTCTGCCCATCGAGACCCGAATGCACGACACAACCATCGCTGAATACAAGGACAACCCCGACGACTGGGAAACCATATTCCTGCAGCCCGACGACCCGGAGCAGATCCACGCGGCCCTGCAGCAGTTGACAAAGGTCAAATTGGTGACCCGCGAGGTCTCGGAAAAACTCGATCTGCCGGTTTCGGAGGATGAGGCACACGAAGACGGCATGCATGTCCTAGAAAACGGCAGCGTCGAAATTCCTCGCTGGCGCCACGCCCTCGTCAACTATCCGCATCCCTTGCTCGAACAGGGCCTCGTTATACTCGACACACCGGGGTTGAACGCCTTAGGGTCGGAACCCGAGCTAACCTTGAACATGCTCGCCAGCGCGCATGCGGTGTTATTCGTGCTCGCCGCCGATGCGGGTGTTACCCGGTCGGATTTGACGCTGTGGCGAGACCACATCAACGGCGGTGACAAGGGATCCAATAGAGGTCGTCTTGTGGTACTGAACAAGGTGGACGTGCTCTGGGATGAGCTAAAAAATCCGCAGGAAGTGGCGCGAGAAATCGAGCGACAAATTCAAACCACCTCGAAGACCCTGTCTATATCAACAGAACAGATCTTCCCAATTTCGGCGCAAAAGGGGCTATTGGGAAAAATCCGCCGTGACGAAAAGCTGCTGGAGAGCAGCGGTGTGCTCAATCTAGAGAACGCGATCGCCAACCTCCTGATTCCGGAAAAACGCGAAATCGTACGCAATAACGTCCGCCACGAACTGGATGGCGTCGTCAGATCCACACGGGCCATGAACGATCAGCGTGTTCATAACGTGAACGAACACATCTCGGAACTGCAAAAGCTCAACGGAAAAAACATCGAAGTCATCGAGGACATGATGCAAAAGGTCAGGTCCGACAAGGAACATTTGGAAAAGAATTTGCAACGTTTTCAGGCGACCCGCTCTATTTTCTCCCAGCAGACCAGCAAGCTTTACGGACATCTGAGCATGAAGCGAGTCGACAGGTTGATCGCGGAGACCAAAAAGGACATGGCGATCAGCCTCACGACCGCCGGTCTTCGCAACACGATGATGAAATTTTTCAAGGAAATCACGGAGATGATGGACGGCGCCTCCAAGCAAACCGTGGAAATACAGGAACTGATGGAAGGCGTGTACAAGAAGTTCCAGGAGGAGCACGGCTTGGCGAACATCAAGCCGCGGCGCTTTTCTATAAGCAAATACCAGCGCGAAGTGAAACGTTTAATAGGACGTCACGAACATTTCATTCGCGGACTGTCGATGGTCATGACGGAACAAATGGTGCTGGGTCGACGTTTCTACGAATCGGCTGTATCCAGCGTTCGTCGCGTGTTTCAACGTGTGAATCGCGACACAGACGACTGGTTGAAGACCATCATGTCGCCAATGGAGACGCAGGTGCGTGAACACCAAGTACAATTGCGGCGGCGGCTCGAGAGTATCAAGCGCATTCACAAGGCCAGCGACACCTTGGAAGATCGGCTGGCGGAGCTCGAGCACGTACAAGACGGCATCAAACAGCAGCGTACCCAAATGGAGGAGCTGATCAAGTGCGTGGAGGAGATTCTCGAGGAAAGTGACGACGCGGAGCAACTTTCCGAGCAAACCGCCTGATCCATCGCAGACGTTGTGAATTTCTTCTGCTCCTCATCTCATTCGAGGAGCCCGGTGCGCGGGTGCGCGCGTCGTGTTGTTCGACCCCGGCTCACGCGTATCGCTTAACCAGCGCTTCGTACTTGGCACGCAGTTGCGTATTTGTCTCCCGATGGTCTGGATCCAGGATGATGCAGTCGACGGGACAGACTTCCACGCATTGCTGAGTATCGAAGTGCCCGACACACTCGGTGCACAGCCGTGGGTCAATGAGGTAAATCTCTTCGCCCTGGGAAATTGCGTCGTTCGGGCACTCCGGCTCGCACACGTCGCAATTAATACATTCGTCGGTGATCAATAAGGACATTGGGTAGATAATATCGGTATCGGATACCGGAATTCTAGCCAAATTTCGCCTTGAGCGCGGCGTGCACTTCGGCGGTTACAAAACTCGACACATCGCCACGGTACATTGCAATCTCCTTGACCAAGGTTGCGGACGTGAACGTGTGGGCTTCGGATGGCGTGAGAAACACGGTCTCCACGCTGGGGGCGAGCCTCCGGTTCGCCGAGGCCAGCTGAAACTCGTACTCAAAATCGGAAACCGCCCGCAGTCCCCGGACTACAACACGCGCTCCGTAATCGCGCACACAATTAATCAACAAACCGTCAAATCCAATTACCCGCACGGTCGGCAGTTTCTCTATAATTTTTTCCACCATCGCTACGCGCTCGGAGAGACTGAATAGCGGTTTCTTGTCCGGGCTAGCGGCGATGGCGACGATCACCTCGTCAAAAATACGTGCGGCGCGCGTTATGAGGTCGCTGTGTCCGTTGGTTATTGGATCGAACGTACCAGGATAAAGGGCGATTATTGGCATTGTAGTTTCCTGAACTGGCTGGGTTTGCACAGGCTACTTGCTGGCGTGCGCACGCGTCAATCGAAGGATCCGTTTGCCACGCGTCGAAATAGACGATACGCAACCTGCCCGGCGAGTTTTTCGTGAGTCGCAACCCAGTTGGACGGAACCGTGGTTCTGGGATCCCCGGAACGACTCTCCACGTAAATCAGCGCCCGGGAAGCCAACCATCCGCGTTGTTCGAGCAAGCCGCATACCCGAGGAAGGCATCCGGAGTTGTAAGGAGGATCTATGAATACAATCTCCGCCGATGCAGGACGCGGCCGCGTCAGATACCGCAAAACGTCGCTGTTGACGACAAGTAAATCGGCGGCACCCAGAAACGCCGCATTTCTGCGAATGGCTTGGCACGCCGATCGGTCTTTTTCCACCGCGATCGCCGATTTCGCACCACGCGACAGGCACTCGAAGCTCAAGATAGCGGATCCTGCGAATAGATCCAGACAGGCGGCCCCTTCGACTTCCGCCCGTACCCAGTTAAAAATGGTTTCTCGAACACGGTCCGGCGTCGGTCGAATTTGCGCACGATCTGGGAATTGAACGCGTCGCCCTCGCCAGCGCCCGGCAATGATGCGCACGCGGTTTGTGCCGGACTTACTCCTTGTTCCCACCCACGACAACCTTGGCCAATCGCGCCGGGTGAATGCGGCGGCGAAAAGCGTCCCTGACGTCGTCGATCGTGACCGCGTCCACCCTGGAAGCGTACGTGCTCAGATAGTCGAGCGGCAGATTATAGAAACCGATCTGCATCAGGTATGCGGCGATCTTTCTGTTGCTGTCGATCGACAAGGGAAATCCGCCGGTAATGTTATTTTTCGTGGCGTCGAGCTCTTCGCGGGTGGGACCGTCGTCAACGAAGCGCGCCACCGTCGAGTGGGCGATGTCGATGGCGAGACCTCGCTGGTCGTTTCGTGTCTGCAGGCCGACGACGAATGGACCGCTCTGCTTCAACGGCAGAAAATAACTGTACACACTGTACGCCAAGCCGCGCTTTTCGCGTATCTCCACCGCCAGCCGCGAAATGAGACCGCTTCCACCCAAAACATGATTACCCACGTAGAGCGGAAAATAATCGGGATCGTCCCGGGATATAGCCGGTTGCCCCATGAGCAAGTGACTCTGACTGGAAGGGA
>JBFGKR010000017.1:0-12471 GCA_041576575.1 Arenicellales bacterium
CATGCCTTCGCCCACCGCCCGCGGCTTAAAGATGTGCGAGGCGCCGCCGGCGCCGACGATCACCGCTTTGGCGCGGAACACGTGGAAGTCCCCGGTGCGGACGTTGAAACCTACGGCTCCGCCCACCCGGTTGGGCTTGCTCTCGTCCACCAGCAGGTGAGTGACCATGATCCGGTTGTAGATCTTGTCGGCAGATTTCCTGGCAGCCTCTGCCACGATAGGCTTGTAGCTCTCGCCGTGGATCATGACCTGCCATTTGCCCTCGCGCTGGTAGCGCCCGGTCTCCGGGTCCTTCATGAACGGCAGACCCCACTCCTCGAACTGATGCACAGCGGAGTCCACGTGCCGTGCCATGTCGTAGGCGAGATCCTCACGTACTAGACCCATCAGGTCGTTGCGCGCGTAGCGAACGTGATCCTCGGGTTGGTTTTCGTCCCAGCGCATCCCCATGTAGCAGTTGATGGCGTACAGGCCTTGAGCTACGGCGCCGCTGCGGTCGATATTGGCTTTTTCGGCCACTACGATCTTCATATCCCGGCCCCAATAGCGCGCTTCGTAGGCGGCCCCGGCGCCGCCCATGCCGCCTCCGACGACGAGAATGTCGCAGTCCTCGTATACGGTTTTGAATTTCGCCATCAGTAGTAGACTCCCTGCTTGAATTTGTCTTTGGACACCGTAGGAAGGCCGCCCTCAATCTCCAGACCGTCCGGCTCACCGTATAGAAGCTCTGAATTAACGGCCGCATCGTCGGGCATTTCGGCTTCGGCAAGCCTGGGGATCTTCTCGCCCCAGGGTTGAGTGGTGATCGGCGAGACGAAGTCTTTCTCTCGGCCGTCGCGGAATTTGATTTTCCAGGAAATCGTTCCCTTCTCTTCCTCCCGGCGGACCCTGACGCTGTGTCCCAGCGGCGCAAAGTCCGCATAACCGCGTGCGTCGATAGCATGCTGTGGACAGGCCTTCACACAGGAATAGCATTCCCAACACATGCTCGGTTCGATGTTGATCGCACGCCGATAGGTCTTGTCAATATGCATGATGTCGGAGGGGCAGATATCCACGCAGTGTCCGCAACCGTCGCAGCGGGTCATATAAACAAATGTAGGCATTGTTAACTCGTACTCCGGCAGTTGGTGAATAACCGGCAAAGCATCACCGGTTAATCGATAAAAGGTTTCGTAAGTGTCTCGTGATAAGAAATCGCATGCTTGCGGCGTCACCAGATCAGTAATGCCTCGCCGGCTCCCGTTTGATACCCAGACCAAACTTTTCGGGTGCATCTGCCGGCGGCGGCAGGTTGTTCATGGAACCGTCCGCTTCGGACAGTCGTTTCTCGAAAGCCGCCGCAGGCTTGAAGAACATGTGGGCAAACTTGGACCACGGCACGCCACCAAACAGAATCGTGGCCGCGATGACGAACAGCACGAAAAAGAACACGCCTAGTCCCGAGGCGCCGACGGCCTGGAAAAACGACCACAGCAGTGCGAACGTGGCCGTCGCGAGCATCGATAGGATGAACAAGTCCGCTTTCATGAGCTGGAACGGCGACGCACCTTCGGCCGCAACATTCACGCGCATCGCAAACCAAAACCAGTACCCACCCGCGCAAATCATGATTGCGCCGAGGTGCCATAGGAGCGGCCATAGCGCAGGGGTGGCATCGGCGGGGGCGGGATAGGAGAAGATCATAACCGCAGTGCTTAAGACAAAGAGAATGAATCCGTACATGCCCAGCAGGTGGGAGATTCGGCGGTCCTGATTGCAGAACTCGCCGGAGGCGAGCACGTCATGCGTCAAGGTCTTGACGGCAATGGCCATCTTCTCGCCACCGTCGATGGCTCGCTTCGCGCGTTTCTTGGATCGCTGCATGTTCTCGAAGAAATATTTGGCGCTGCCCTTGTGAATCACGTCAAAAACAGTGCCGCCGATCACCGCCAGGAATGCCAGAATGACGTAAGCCTGCATGACGCCCGGGGAAATCGACACCGGAAGCTCCGCGAAAGGATTGGAAGTCAACATGAATAGTCTAGCTCCTCAGTAAGTAGTGGTGTGCTCGCTCTTGAGCCACTTCGATAGTCTGTGGAAACTGGGATGGCAATTCGAGCAACTCATTTCTTGGGGCGCATCTAAAAATCTTCTAGCCACGAGCCGAGGCCTCGAATCCAGCGTAACTTTCTGTTTTAATTTCGAATTACCACGCTCAGCGAACTGTGGCTGTCCAATCTGTAATTTTCTCCTTAACTTACTGGCCACCGCAATCGTTTTTTCGGCATCCATTCTGGTCATGTGCCGACACCGTGAAGATCATTTTGCTGCTTCTGATCCATCTACTGACGATTGTTGGCAAGCTGCTTGGGCGTGGTGGAATCAAGGGTATCATCGCTGACAACCTGCTGCTCGAGCAGCAACTCCGAGAGCGACGGGCGATCACCCTGGGCTATTGCAGCCGTTAGGGTGTGTCGCCGTGGCTAACGACGAATCGAATGCCCAGGCCATGCTGAGACGGCGTCCTGGAGAATCGTTCACAGCAAGGCTTGAAAGGCTGGATCATGCCATCGAGCGCGCCGCCGAATACGACGAGTATCTCGATGAAATCAACGAGCCCTAAACTCCTCCATCATTTCAAGACGGTTCTGACCTGAAGCTTACATTACATCGACAGATCACACTAGAACTTCGATGACCTAGTCTATTAGGTTCAAGCCATCTCCTTGTCGCCGTCAGTGGTAACCCGTGTCAGCTGTGACCTTTCCGCGAAATACCCAATAGACGTACCCCGTGTACGCGAGAGTGACGGACAGCATGACGAGCGCGCCGACGAGCAGAAGCCGATGGGTGATAGGAGCTGCAGCGGCCTGCTGAAATGTGAGACTGTAGGGAACCATATAGGGGTAGAGGCTGGAGAGGAGTCCGATATAGCCCAAGAGGAACGGCGCCACCGACCAGAGATAGGGGGAGTAGGTGTCTCCTCGACTCAAGCCGTGGACGGGCCGCCAAAAAGAGAGCAGAACCAATCCGGGGATCGGAGACAACGGCAGCAGCTCCGACTACTGGATTTCGAAATAACGGGTGGTGTCAGATATTTTGTGTGTGAGTCGTTTCAGTTAATCAATCATCCAGGGTAAACCGATCTCCGAACTGGATGACGAACTGAGCTTTCGCTGCTGCCCAAGCGATCGGTGGATTCTTCCACTTTGCAGTGATGTTGCGCAAGGCCAACCAGATGAGCTTGGTGGCGGCCTCGTCATTCGGGAAATGACCCTTGTTGCGAATGCTCTTGCGTACTCCGCTGTGTAGACTCTCAATGGCATTCGTAACCGGCATGATATAGCTGGCGCCGCGCGTTTCGGCCGATTGTTGATTGGCGTATGGTGAGCCTATCCGGGACAGGGGCGCCGGGGAGCATGTACAGTGGGCAGGCCGGTCTTATACGATGAGCCGCGAGCTCGTGTTAGTAGTTGGCCGCCCCTGCGACCCGCCCGGTTGCGCTGCGCGCGCGAATCCGTAGTTGTCGTGTTGCCCATTGGCTCCTCCGGAGTTCTAACATGCAGACAGGAGAGAGCTTATGCGAGTAATTGGTTTGGACGTGCATCGTACGTTTGCGGAAGTAGTGTTTCTTGAGCATGGGAGCTGTCGTTCGGCAGGGCGCATCGGGCTGACTGTAGATGAACTGAGTCGGTTTGGACAGCGGCTATCCACCGATGATGAAGTGGTGTTGGAGGCTACTGGGAATGCCAATGCGGTGGCGCGCGTGCTGAAGCCGCATGTGGCCCGGGTCGTGATTGCCAATCCGCTGCAGGTCAAGGCGATTGCGCATGCGCGGGTCAAGACCGATAAGGTGGATGCCACGATTCTGGCGCAGCTCCATGTGAGTGGTTTTCTACCCGAAGTCTGGACCCCCGATCCGGTGACTGAAGCGCTACGCCGGCAGATTTCGCGTCGCACTCAGCTGGTGCGTCAACGCACCCGACTGAAGAACGAGATTCACTCCGTGCTGCATGCGCATTTGATCCCGCGTTGTCCGGCCGCGGATCTGTTCGGCAGAAAGGGACGCGTCTGGCTTGCCGAGCAACCGCTACCGGCGGACGAGCGCTGTGCCATCGAACAGCGATTGTGTGCCTTAGACAAGCTGGGTGAAGACCTTGCGGTCATCGACCGATCGCTCGCGGAGGCGTCCCTGGACAATGCGCAGGTGCATCGTCTGCTGACGATCTCGGGAGTCAACGTCACCGTCGCGATCAGCCTGGTGGCTGCAATCGGCGATATCGGTCGGTTCGCCTCGCCACAAAAATTGGTGAGCTACTTCGGACTCAATCCACGCGTGCGTCAATCCGGCCTGGCGCCGGCGCGGCATGGGCGGATCTCGAAGATTGGGCGTTCGCACGCGCGCGGCATGCTGGTCGAAGCGGCCTGGGCGGCAGCGCACTCGCCGGGGCCGTTACGCGCGTTCTTTCGTCGCATCAAGGCACGCCGTGGCATGCAGATTGCCGTGGTGGCCGCAGCGCGGAAGCTCGCCGTGATCACCTGGCATGTGCTCGCTAAAGAACAGGATTATGACTGGAAACGACCTGCGCTCACCCAGAAGAAGCGACGCAGCCTGGAGTTGCAAGCGGGTTGTAAGGCCGCACCGGGAAACCGTCGCGGACGTGCCTACGAATATAATCTGGCGACCGTTCGACGCAGCGAGCTTGAGTATGCCGCGCAACACGAACGCGCTTATGAACGGTTTGTCGCGCAGTGGCAAGATAAACCGAGTCGGACTCGGAATCATCGCAACGTTGCTCGCTTACTAGAATAGCCAACGCATTGGTGACAGAAAAACGCTTGTCAATTTCATCCGTGGTGTAGATCATCTTGCGTACCGGCGCGGCAAATGCAAAGAACGGGATGATCTGCGCCCAGTGACGGTGCCAGCTTTGCGCTACCGTTGGAAAACGCTCGCCCCAGGGACTGGTTTCGAACTCGGTGAGCGCCTGCTCAGCCGCCTCCACATTGTCGGCTCGGTAAATGGGTTTGAGCGCCTGGGCCACTTGTCGTGGACTTTCTTTTACGATTCGTCACGCTGCTGTTACTCCAGTTATCAAATTCGTCCGCGTTGATTGCCTAGTCCTTGTTGTCCAGTTTGTCCAACTGGCTTGTATTTACCACGGGCAAAGATAACTGCTGCAAAATTCTCAACCCGAACGGGGCGGAGAATATTTCTTAGGAAGGATCTTTAGACTTTTTTGAGGATTTGATCGAGGCGGTAAGGCGCGGTTTCTTTTACGACTTCAAGCACATAAGCCACAAAAGTTTCTACATCTTCACGGCGATATTTTTCACCGTAGCGGTCTTTATATTTCCTATAAATAGATCCCGCTTCGCGGATCAGCGCATCGCGTGCGTAGGCACTGGGTTTCGTTCTTCGTGGATCTTTCGCTTCGTATTCCCCCATTATCCAATCAATCACAGAGTAAAATTCATCTAGAAGCGGCTTAAGTTTCGAAGAATAATCAAGCAACGAAGGTTTTATGCCGGATGGTATTTTCTCAAGTCGTATCAAAAGTTCCGCGATAGTTTCTTGAAGTTGCCGCGCGTCGTCCAATTGCGTGCATTTCGGTGGTTCTGAAGTGGCTCGTTTGCGAATCCGATAAATAGATACAGCCTCGTTGATTTCGTCGAGAACCGCTTTCTCCTGATTGTTGTCAAAATAACCTGCAATTTCCTTAATATTGATATAGTTCTCACGCCATCCGCTCAGTCTAGGGTAATTACCCTTAACTTCCACTTTTCTCGGTTTTCGTTTTGTCGTCATATCGACATGGGCGCTTTTTTCCGCCCGGTCTTTGACTGCAACCGGTCCAGCACATTGACGGCTTCGTGTTTCTTGTCCGGTGCTAGGTGAGCATACCGTTCCGTTACATCGATGCTCGAATGTCCCAGCAAAGCTTTGACCACGTACAGACTCACGCCTTGCATTACCAATTGACTCGCAAAGTTGTGGCGCAAATCGTGCAGACGAAAACCGGTGATTTTTGCCGCTTTCAATATCGCCGTCCAAGACTTGCGAAAATTGTTCATCGGTTCGCCGTCGCGACTTGGGAACACATAGCGCCCCAGCTTCGGTTGCTGTGCCCTCCAAGCTTGCAGCGTGTCGTAACATTCCTTGTTCATCGGAACATGGCGCGTCTGATCGCTTTTGGTGTTTTCCAGAGTCACATGTCGCTGGCGGAAGTTCACGTTGTCCCATGTGAGATTGAACAACTCGCCGCGCCGCATGCCGGTGTTCATCAATACCAATACGGCGGGACGTAAGTGATCGGTGAACGTGCCGAAATCCGGTTGCGGATCATAACCGCGCTCGCTGCGCCATTTGTTAAACCGCCTGCGCGCTTCGCGCATCGCATCTTCACGCGCTTTCAATGCGCGCCGTAACCGTCGATCTTCCGCATCGGTGAGGTAGCGCACCTTACGCCGTCGGTCCACTATTAGCGGTTTCAATCCCTTCAATGGGTGCGCCTCCAAGATTTCCCATTCAACCGCTTTCGACAACGCCGCGCCCAGGGCGGACACTTCGCGGTTGATCGTTTCCGGGTTTCTGCCTTGCTTGCGCCGCCGGGTGCGGTGTTTGTCGATGATCCATTTATTGAAATCCGTCAGCGCCCGATCTAGGTGTTCATCGAACACGTTACGAATCCGTGCCGCAGTGTCCGCGCCGCTCTTGCGATGTTCGCGCAACCACGGTTCGTACTTCGTATCAAGAAATATACGCAGCGTTACAGCTTCGGCTTTATCCTCGGACGGCAGCAGCGGTAGTAACCCTTCATCGTGGCGCGACTTCGCCAGCCCCGCCCGCGCCCGCGCCCTTGCCAAAGTCACCCGGTCAGCGCGTCCGATCTTGGCGCGCTTGGCGCGTGCCACTTGCACGTAGTACGTCTTGACGCCACTCGGTTGCACACGCAACAGCAGTCCCGGTTGATGGTTGCGCCCAACGTCGTCCTTGATTTCAAACGGCCTATCTTCGGGGTCTACTTGCTTCCAGGTATTTTGAGTGAGTGCCATTTTTGCCCCCCTCGTCTGCACTTATAAGTGCTTCGATTATAACACCCAGGACACTCTGTACACTATGGCACGTTTGGGTATGCTTATATTTCAATTTGTTATAGCAACCCCATGAACAGGCCAAATTATTGAATCGGCTTCACACGGCAGACGTCGCTGGTTCGAAACCGGCATCGCCCACCATTTCTTTCAATGACTTAGGGCCGCCTCACCATCCCACTCTTTGTGACTGCGCACGCATGGCGATAGATTTGTTCACATCGTGACGCAATCGTCACCAGGCGCGCCGCAAATACCGAATCACTGCGCACTTAGAGAGCCTGGCCCAATATACGCGCAGTCGCCGGCAACGATCAGTTTTATGGATGAGTCGTATACTGCTCGTGCTCCGCGCACGGTCAATGGATTGGGGCTTGGACTTCGATGGTCACAGCGCTGCCTTTACGCACCATCCTACCGGCGGAGGGTCGTTGTCGGTAAACCCACCAGTTACTGCGCGCATTGCCCGGATACACGATCGTTCGCAGTCCGCGACTTTCGAGTATCGCTCTTGCCCTCGCCACCGACTGCCTGGCCAGATTAGGTACCCGCACGGTGGGAACCCGTGCCTCAATGGTAACCGCACCGCCCTCGTTTAGCCGTGCACCGGCTGCCGGGTGTTGCCTAACAACGAGCCAATCATCGCCGGCGTTGGGTTGTGCGACATACGCTCGGAGGCCTAATTTTCCAAGGATCGCTTTCGCCGCTCCCACGGTTCCATTCTGTAAGTTCGGTACGTCGATCCCCGGTGGTATGGGAGGCTGCTCAATCTGACGGCGCAATCGATCGGGTTCTATTCTCCGGCGCCGGTCGATCGGGGTGGGTCCGCGAATTGCCGAAGGTGTGACGGTTACTTGTTGTCCACGGCCTATCGTTCTCCGTTGACGTGGGTCATCGCGCGGCCACGCCACGAACGTTCCAGAAACCAGCCTGATTATCGTCGCTTCGCGGTCGACTTCTACATGGTATTCCGTGGTCGGCCGCGTGGATTCACCGCCAGCATGCGCCGTCTCAATGGAATGCCGGCAGCGATCCGTGCCGCCGCGCAAGCCGCCCGTTCTGAAATCAAAAATGCCTACATGGCAGGCACTCGGCACTCCCGGTTTGAACCGAATACGCGCAAAACTGCGGCGACCGGTTCGCACGTGCGCGTTATTCGGCATGTCGACAATTCGCGTGACGCGCTCACGGTTCAGATAAACATCCCTACCCCTCGGATACAGTTGTCCAATCGGACTTCGTTCGCCATGATGGACAAAGCGGGGGTCGGTATTTTCGTCCAACTCCACGTAGCCTGCGGGTACTTTAGACGGACGCGGTTCCAAACCCGCCGTCGCGCAGCCGCCCGTGCCCGCCACCACGACCGTCCAAAGCATTATTTGGAGACACTTGTTCTTGTCGGGGGTACGTAGCAACATCGTTGCCTATCCTCAACTCGTTTCTAGAAAAACCAGCTCGCCGCCGCCCCTGTTGATTCAAACGATGCTACCTTATCGTTGCAAACAAATCATTAACCTGTATCAACCAGAGTTTATAATCTTTTGATGAGTTGCAGGCCACCGTTGAGACAACAGCGTTTGTTCAATCAATACATGGCGCCCCGCTTCGAGTGACATGAGCCCACTGTTCTCACCTCGTCGGAGACGTTCCGCAACTGAACCAATACCAACCGCTTGCCTGAGCGCCAACGACGCCAATCGGTTAGGACAGGCCGGGCCGGGAATACATGAACCGTAATCGTATATCAGTGATCGCCGTAGGATGGTTCCTGGCCAGTTGTGCCGCGACGCCGTCGCTCCCTCCGGAGGCGCTGCTCAAGCAGTTGGAACAGCGCGGAACACAAGCCTTGACGGAGGGTGATTTCCGGCAGGCGCGCGCACAGTGGCAGCGCGGCCATGCGCTAGCCCAGCAATATGGGGACAACGCCGGCATCGCGCGCTTCCTGGTTCACCTGGCAGACGCAGACGAGAATGTCGGCGAATATCGCCGCGCAATTGAGCGGGCTCAACAGGCGTTGAACATCGCCCGGGACATTCGCAATCGGACCATCGAGAGTCGCGCGTTGCTCATTCTCAGCGTGGCGCACCGGCGAATGGATGACTACGCTGCCGCGGCAAGCTACGCGGACACGGCGCTCACGCTGGCACGACATCTCGACGATGCGCGGCTGCAGAGTGCGAGCTTGCGTAATCTGGGCGCTGTAGCCCAAGCGCAGGGAGCCTACCAAACCGCCCTGCACTATTACCGACGGGCGCTCGATCTGGCCGAAGATGCCGAAGACTACTCCGAGCAAGCCACGACACTGAACAACCTGGGCGGTTTGTACCGGCGACTTGCCCAATACGATCAGTCCCTGAAACATTATGAACGGTCCTTGTCGCTGAGGGAAAAACTGCGTGATCGACCCGGCCAAGGCAGAGTGCTCGGCAACCTCTGCGTCGTACGCCAACACCTTCGGGATTTTACCCGCGCTTTGGAGTACTGCCGGCGCGCCCTGGACTTGGCCAAAGACCTGGGAGACCGGGCGCGCGAAGCGAACCACTTGAACGCCATCGCCGCCATTCATCATGCCGAAGGTGATTACGAGCAGGCATTGGTCCATTACCGGCGGTCCGCGGTGCTCAAACGCGACTTGGGTGATCGAGCCGGCGAAGCGCGATCATTGAATAACATGGGCGATCTCTACCGACAAACCAACCGTCCCGCACAGGCCTTGGAAAAGTTCTCCGAGTCGTTGTCTATCAAACAACGTATCGAAGACTCTTCCGGACAGAGTGCCACGCACTTGAATCTGGGCAGCCTTTATGTCCTTCTTGGCCAATACTCCAAGGCGCAGGAACACTATCATCGAGCTCTGCTTATACAGAGCGAACTCGGTGAACCGGACCAACTGTGGAGAGTGCTTGACGGACTGCGTCATGTCCATGCAGCGCGAAATCAACTCTCGCTCGCGGTCTTCTTTGGCAAACAGGCGGTGAACACCATCCAGGCCGTGCGCGCCGATATACTAGAGCTGGAAAAATCGTTACAGCGTTCGTATCTGGAAGACAAGATACAAGTGTATCGCGGCTTGGCGGATCTACTTATCGACTCAGGCCGTCTGTGGGAAGCGCAACAAGTTCTCAGGATGTTGAAAGAAGAAGAATATTTCGATTTCGTTCGCGGCGCTCTACCTGTCACCGCGGCAAGCACGCAGGCGTTCTATTCCAAAGGCGAGCAACCGTGGCAACACCGTTACGATCAACTCATTCAAAATCTGGCGAAGCTGCGCGCTGAATACGAAGAATTAAAGCAAAAAGCACGCGTGAACATCCTGACGGACAGCGAAAAAATACGCCTGGAGCAACTAAAAGAGGATCGCAAGCAGTTGCGTGTAGCGCATCGCGAATACCTGAGTGAGTTGACGGAAAATTTTGCCAACGTGGAGAAAGACCGGCTCGCCGAGTTTCCGGAGAAACATCTCAATTCTTTGAAGGCACTGCAGAGTGCATTGAAGACTTTGGGACCGGATTTAATACTCATTCATTATTTTGTCACGAATGAAAAATTACGCATCATCGTGTCTGTGCCCGACCCCTTGTTGGCACCAATCCATCGCGATGTTGCGATCAACAGTAACTCATTGAACCGTCTGATCAAAGAATTTCGCGACAGCCTGCAGAATCCAACGCGAGACCCTTTACCACCGGCCAAGCGGTTGTACGGACACCTCATCGAACCCATCGTCGGCATTCTTGACGCATATAACGCCAAGACCTTGTTGGTCTATCTGGATGACGCACTTCGTTACGTACCGCTTGCGGCATTGTACGATACGAGGCGGGACGAATATTTGGCGCAGCGCTATGCCATGGCGCGCTACACCGTGGGCAGCGATATCCATCTCAAAGACGAACCCCGAACGAATTGGCGCATCGCAGGGCTCGGAGTGAGCGAGGGCTTCGAAGACCTGAATTTCAGCCCCCTGCCCGCCGTCGTTGATGAGCTCAACGCGATCGTGCGCGAGAGCGAACAGGACAGTGTGGGTATACTGCCGGGTAAGGTCTACATGGACGCTGCTTTCACCCCGGATCAGTTAAAAACAGTGTTGGATCCGGATTGCGGCGCGTCGGATTGCTATCAGGTCATCCACCTGTCGACCCACTTCAATTTCAAGCCCGGCACGCTTACGGATTCGTTCTTGTTGCTGGGCCGAGGAACACGGCTGAACTTGGCCGATTTCCTGTCGGAAGAATACGACTTTTCAGCGGTGGATTTAATGACCTTGTCTGCCTGCGAGACGGCTCTTTCGGGGGACGATGCCAAAGGCCGAGAGGTGGAAGGCTTGGGCGCCTTGGCGCAGAACAGCGGCGCTAAGGCCGTGATCGCAACGCTCTGGAATGTGGCGGATCGCAGCACCGCGATTTTTATGGAGCAGTTTTACAAGCACAGGCAGCAGCAACGCCGGTTCAAGTCCGAGGCCCTGCGTAGGACGCAGGAGGCCTTCATAAAAGGCGCCGAGATGGAATCCGCCATCGCCGTATCCGACGCAGAGCGCGGCATTCGAGTGTACTCAGAACATGAGGAGGGAAATTATCAACCCGTGCCTGGAGCGCCGTACGCGCACCCTTTCTACTGGGCGCCGTTCGTTCTGATGGGCAACTTTCTATGAGCGCTCCAATGCTGCGCGGCTACTCCTGGTCGGCATGGAGAAAGCAGTCGTCGTAATCGATTGCGCCGTGAATGCCGCTCTCATTTTCGAGGAAGCGCACGTATGCAGCCGTTGCAACGCCTGAAGGCGTCACCGCATGCGAACGAAGCCGCATCCACCGCTGGACCGGAACGGCGTGAACGATCCGGGTGCAATGCCGGTGCTTCCGCGGTGCGAACGTTACCGGCTCAACAACATCAGTCGCGTCCTCGCGAAACCCGCTAGTTGTAATACCTCGCAACAACCCGACTACGACGTTATCAGCGGTGCGCATTGTTCTCTCTGGACGACGATTGCGTGCATCAGGCACCCGAAGGGGGGTGTCTCCGTGCATTGCTTGAACCGGTGTGATCGGGTTCATGTTGTAGCAAGCCCACGCTCAGATCGGTGCATAATTTTTTGCGGCTCGACGGCGCACACGGAACTAGGATTCACCACACAAGCTTTTACCGCGCGATCGTTGATGAAGAAGCACGTGTGTTATAATCGGCCTGAGTGGTGACCGGTGGATGCCGCTGGCCGTGTACGTCGAAACCAGCGGAAGCGCTCAACTGGAACCCACAAGCTAGGGAGAGGTCGAATATGGAGTCTCATCCCGAAAATGTTCGCCGAAGCCACCTGCGAAACGGAGATGCCTCTCGGTGGTTGTTACTGATGACGATGTTGCTGCCGCTGTCGGCACTGGCTCAAGGGTCAGGGCAAGC
>JBFGKR010000018.1:0-12412 GCA_041576575.1 Arenicellales bacterium
CAGCTGCTGCATGGGGAACGACCATCCAAGGTCAAATTGAACTCGTGGATCAATAACATCACTCACCACACGATGCTGCACGAGAAAGGTAAGAAACTCATGGAGGGATTTCACCACAACGCCCATCCCATGGGGATGTTTGTCAGCACCCTCGGGGCCCTATCGACGTTCTATCCCGACGCGAAGAAGACCGATGATCCGGAAACACGCATGCTCCAAGTGTATAGACTCATCGGTAAAGCGCCAACAATTGCTTCGTACACCTATCGCAACAGCCTGGGACTGCCTTACATTTATCCGGACAACTCTTTGAGCTATACCGGCAACTTTCTCAACATGATGTATCGCATCGCGGAACCTCAGTACGAACCCGACCCAATCTTGGAACGCGCGCTGGATGTATTGTTCATCCTGCACGCGGATCACGAGCAGAACTGCAGCACGAACGCGATGCGCAGCATCGGTAGTTCGAACGCCGATCCCTATGTGTCCTGCGCCGGCGCCGCGGCGGCGCTGTACGGTCCCCTTCACGGCGGCGCTAACGAAGCGGTTTTGACGATGCTTAACCACATCGGTTCGGTGAAGAAGGTTCCGAACTACATAAAAAAGGTGAAAAACGGAGAAGTGCGTCTCATGGGATTCGGGCACCGCGTGTACAAGAATTACGATCCGCGCGCCAAGATCATAAAACAAACCGCGCATCAGGTATTTGAGGTGACGGGCAAGAATCCATTGATTGACATCGCATTAGAACTCGAAAGGATCGCTCTCGAAGATGATTATTTCGTGGAACGCAAACTGTATCCCAACGTCGATTTTTATTCCGGCATCATTTACGAGGCGCTGGAGTTTCCCACCGATATTTTTACTGTTTTGTTTGCTATTCCACGTACCGCCGGCTGGGTGGCCCAATGGCTGGAAATGGTGAATGACGAGGGCACCCGCATCGCGCGTCCGCGCCAGATCTACACAGGGCCCGAGGTGCGCGACTTTGTCTCCCTGGAAGACCGGGTGTAAGCGCTAAGACAATAAATTTATTATATCGGCTTTAATAATTGTCTTATAATTCCGGATCACAGTATCGTCGGAGTCTGACGCACAACCCATATTTGCTCTAGCAAGCGCCGCGCAATCGCGTATCGGAAGCTGCAGTAACGATGACCGGTCCGATCAAGTCAATGACGAAGTTGTACACGGACGCCCTCCTGACAGGCGCCAACGCCCCGTATCTGGAAGAATTGTACTCACGCTACCAGGAAAACCCGCTTTCCGTCGCAGCCGAGTGGAGAGAGTACTTTGCCAAGCTCGAATACGGAGAAACACCTCTGGGGGCTGCCCCCCCACCGGTACCTCCGGGCATGCGCTCCGATGCGGAGAAGCAAGCTATAGTGCTGCGTCTTATCAATGCCTACCGTGTCCGCGGACACCAGCAGGCACGGATCGATCCGCTTCAATTGCAGGAACCGGAGGATGTCGAGGATTTGGATCCCGCGTTCCACGGGCTCACCGATGCGGACATGGAAGAAACGTTCAACACCGGATCGCTGGCTGCTCCGGACACCATGAAATTGAAAGAAATACTGGCATTGGTGCGGCAGACGTATTGCCGCAACATCGGCTCGGAATACATGCATATTACCGACACCCGGGAAAAACGATGGATCCAAGAACGTCTGGAAACCGTGCAAGGGCAACCGCGTTTCAACGACGAGCAACGCATAGAGATCCTTAATCGCCTTACCGCGGCAGAGGGGATAGAGCGCTACTTGCATACCAAGTATGTTGGGCAGAAGCGGTTCTCCCTCGAGGGAAGCGAAAGCCTCATCCCTTTGCTGGATGAACTGATACAGCGCAGCGGCAGCAATGGCGTCAAGGAGATCGTCATTGGCATGGCGCATCGGGGACGCCTCAACGTGCTGGTCAATATTCTTGGAAAGAATCCGCACGAATTGTTCATGGAGTTCGAAGGAAAAATCGATCGCGCGAAGCTTTCCGGTACCGGCGATGTGAAATACCACCAGGGGTTTTCTTCCGACATACAAACGCCAGGAGGCCCGGTCCATATCGCGCTCGCTTTCAACCCGTCTCATCTCGAAATCGTCAGCCCCGTAGTGGAAGGTTCGGTAAAGGCGCGCCAACAGCGCCGCGACGATCAGGACGGAGACGCGGTGTTGCCGGTGATCGTTCATGGCGATGCGGCGTTCGCGGGCCAAGGCGTGGTCATGGAGACTTTCAACATGTCCAAGACCCGTGGATATCGGACGGGTGGTTCCGTGCATATCATCGTCAACAATCAAATCGGTTTTACCACCAGCAATCCGCTGGACGCGCGTTCCACGCTTTATTGCACCGAGGTCGCGAAAATGGTGCAGGCGCCGATATTTCACGTGAACGGCGACGACCCGGAGGCGGTAGTTTTCGTGTCGCAGATCGCGTTGGACTACCGCATGACCTTCCACAAGGACGTCGTAATCGATGTTGTCTGCTATCGAAGACACGGACACAACGAGGCTGATGAACCGACGGTCACGCAGCCAACAATGTATAAAAAGATCAAATCACTGGCGACAACTCGTACGCTCTACGCGGAACACTTGATCGCAAATGGGGCAATCTCCAAGGAGGACGCACAAAGATTGATCGAAAGTTATCGCGATTCCCTTGACGACGGCCACATAGTTGTCGAGGACTTTCTGGTTAACAATAAAAATGAGTACGCCGTGGACTGGACCCCCTATATTAAAACGACTTGGGACATCGAGGCGGTCACCGGCGTCGGAATAGACCAATTACGCGGGTTGGCGAATCGACTGCAGCAGGTGCCCGAAGGATTCGTGCTGCATCCAAGAGTAGCGAAGATCATGGCGGATCGACGCAAGATGATGGAGGGGAATTTGCCCTTGGATTGGGGAATGGCGGAAACCCTCGCGTACGCAACGCTGCTGAAGGATGGTTACTCAGTGCGCTTGTCCGGTCAGGATTCGGTCCGCGGCACCTTCTTTCACCGTCACGCGGCACTGCACGACCAGAACAGCAATGATATTTATGTGCCTTTGCGAAATCTATTCGAACAACAGCCCAGATATCTGGCCATTAATTCGCTGCTTTCGGAAGAAGCGGTGCTGGCGTTCGAGTACGGCTACGCCACCGCCGAACCGGAGACGCTGGTGATCTGGGAGGCACAATTCGGGGACTTCGCCAACGGCGCCCAGGTCGTGATCGATCAGTTCATCAGCAGCGGAGAAGCCAAGTGGAATCGCCTTTGCGGTCTGGTGATGCTTTTGCCCCACGGTTACGAGGGTCAAGGACCGGAGCACTCCTCGGCGCGGCTGGAGCGTTACCTGCAATTGTGCGCGGAAGGGAACATGCAAGTCTGCGCTCCGACGACACCGGCGCAGATGTTCCATCTCCTGCGACGTCAAGCGATTCGGTCCTATCGACGTCCACTGATCGTCATGACCCCAAAGAGTCTGTTACGGCACAAAATGTCTACCTCAGGCCTTCAGGAGTTGGAGAAAAGTTCATTCCAGGTCACGATCGGCGAGATTGATCCCCATGACGACGACAATATAGAACGCGTCATTCTGTGCAGCGGCAAAGTCTACTTCGATCTTTTAGTAGAACGTCGGAAACGCGAACTGAATGACGTGGTTATCATACGTGTCGAACAACTCTACCCATTTCCTCGTGAGCAGGCGATCGCGTTCTTGAAACGCTACAAGAACGCGCACGAAGTGATCTGGTGCCAGGAGGAACCGAAAAATCAAGGCCCTTGGTACCAGATACAACACCATTTGAGGGCGTGCACCCGCCCAGACCAAGGCCTCGTCTACGCCGGGCGTCCGCCTTCGTCAGCGCCCGCGGCAGGTTATTATGCGATTCATCTGGAGAGTCAAAAGCGATTGGTTGACCACGCCCTCTCTCCCCTCGTTGAGAAACAAGAATCGATACGAGAACAGCGAAATGTCGGTTGATGTAAAAGTTCCGATGCTGCCCGAATCGGTCACCGAAGCTACCGTATTGACCTGGCATAAAAACGTGGGCGACACGGTACACCGAGACGAAAATCTGGTCGACATCGAAACCGAAAAAGTCGTGCTCGAGGTGCCTGCCCCGGAAGACGGCGTGATAAAGAAAGTGGTGCGCGCCAGCGGCGACGTAGTCAACAGCGACGATTTGATCGCGGTCATCGAACCGGGATCCGTCGCAGCCGAAGAGGCCAAGATCCCGGCGCAGTCGGACGCCAATGTGAAAGAAGAGAAGCCGACGCACCCGGCACCCTCGATGAGTCCCGCAGTACGCAAGCTCGTGGCCGAAAACGACGTCGACATCTCCGACATACCCGGCACCGGAAAAGGCGGACGCGTCACCAAGGCGGACGTAATCAAATATCTCGACCGCAGCGAGCGTCCCGTAGCGGAGCAATCCGTGAAACCGGCCGCACCGGGTCCAGCCGCGGAGGAATCGCGAGCGCCGGAAGAGCAACGGCCTCGGAGCCGGGAACCCATGTCCAGGCTGCGCGCCACCATCGCCCGTCGGTTGGTTGAGGCGCAACAGACCGCAGCGATGCTGACCACTTTCAATGACGTGAACCTGAAGGCGGTAATGGATCTGCGGCATAAGTACAAAGAATCATTCGAACAAACGCACGGTACTCGCTTGGGCTTCATGTCTTTTTTCGTGAAAGCAAGTCTAGAAGCCTTAAAGCGCTATCCTGCGGTCAACGCGGCCATCGAGGCCAACGACATCGTCTATCACCATTACTTCGACATCGGCATAGCGGCCGCGTCTCCACGCGGACTGGTGGTGCCCGTCGTGCGTGACGCGGACAAGAAGGGCTTCGCGGAATTGGAGAAAGACATCGCCGACCTCGCCCAAAGGGCGCGAAGCGGCACGCTGACGATGGATGAATTGAGCGGGGGGACTTTTACTATTACCAACGGGGGCGTGTTCGGGTCGATGCTGTCGACACCCATACTCAATCCTCCCCAGAGCGCTATACTGGGCATGCACAGGATAGATCAGAGACCGGTTGCCGAAGGCGGCGACGTCGTGATTCGGCCTATGATGTATCTGGCGCTCACCTACGACCACCGCATCATCGACGGAGCCGACGCTGTGCGCTTTTTGGTAACAATTAAAGAGTCACTGGAAGATCCCGCCCGCATGTTGCTGGAAGTCTAGTTGTCGCTATCGCCAGCGAGAATCGCTGCGTCATCGATGCTCGCGGCGTTTGAGATGTGGGTGACGTCTTTTAGAAGATACCGCTTCCCGCGCCTATGATGAGCGCACCTCATGCCATACGACGGAAAATCAAAAAATGTCAGAAGATTATGATGTAGTGGTGGTAGGCGCCGGTCCCGCAGGTTACGTGGCGGCCATACGCTGCGCTCAATTGGGTCTGAACACGGCTTGCGTCGATGAATGGACCAACGATAACGGAAAGCCATCACTCGGGGGAACGTGTTTGAACGTCGGCTGCATCCCCTCCAAGGCTCTGCTGGATTCTTCGGAACACTACTATCGGATCCAGCACGGACTGGGAACTCACGGAATCCAAGTCAAAGATGCGAGCATAGACATCAGAGCCATGATCGCGCGTAAAGACAAGATCGTCGCCACCTTGACGAGCGGCATCCAAGGACTTTTCAAAAACAATAATGTCACCAGCATACACGGCCACGCTCGACTGATTGAAAATAACCGAGTTCAGGTCACGAGCAAAGAAGGCGAGCGCATTGTCTCATGCTCCCACGTGATCCTGGCTACCGGCTCCGTCCCCATCGAGCTCAAAGTCGCTCCCTTCAATTCCAAGAACATCGTTGATTCCACGGGGGCGTTGAGCTTCGATGCCGTTCCCAAACGCCTAGGCATTATCGGCGCCGGAGTCATTGGTCTGGAACTCGGAAGCGTGTGGCGTCGCGTGGGATCGGAAGTGGTGTTATTGGAGGCGCTGCCGACGCTCCTTCCGATGGTTGATCAGCAGATTGCCCGGGACGCGGACCGGCAGTTCAGACAGCAAGGATTGGATATCAAGCTCGGTGCCACCGTGACCGGCGCAAAGGCGACGGCGAAGTCCGTCGCCATCTCCTACGAAGACACCGGCGGCGCCCACGAGATGAAGGTCGATCGATTGATCGTCGCCGTCGGCCGAAGACCCTACACCGACGACCTGATCGACGCCAAAGTAGGCGTGAAACTCGACGATCGCAGGTTCATCCAAGTCGACGACGACTGCCGTACCACGGCCCCCGGCGTCTACGCCATCGGCGACGCCGTACGCGGACCGATGCTGGCGCACAAAGGATCGGAAGAAGGAGTCGCGGTGGCGGAACGCATTGCCGGCCATTCCGCGCACGTCAATTACGGCGTCATTCCGTGGGTGATCTACACCGATCCCGAAATCGCATGGGTGGGCCGCACCGAAGAACAATTAAAAGAGTCGGGCATTCCTTATAAGGCGGGTACGTTTCCGTTTGCGGCAAACGGGCGCGCATTGGCCATTGAGTCCACGGCGGGTCGCGTAAAGCTACTGGCCCACGCACACTCCGACGAAATTCTGGGTGTGCACATTATCGGATCCCAAGCGTCCGAATTGATCGCCGAGGCGGTG
Source organism: Arenicellales bacterium (assembly GCA_041576575.1). GTDB lineage: Bacteria > Pseudomonadota > Gammaproteobacteria > Arenicellales > JAANXG01 > CALZGZ01. The sequence continues at coordinate 6,614 of JBFGKR010000018.1, forward strand.
ACCGCCATGGAGTTTTCAGCCAGTGCGGAGGACGTCGCGCGAACCGTGCACGCCCATCCCACCTTGTCCGAAGCCGTGCACGAAGCGGCGTTGTCCGTGGACAAGCGCGCTATTCATCGCGCAAATTGATTCGAGGGCGCCGACTCGGTGCAGCAAGTGCGGTCGAACGGGTACACAGTTATAATGCCCCCTCAACACGGAATTACACACAATAATGCACGATCCCGTATCGCTCCCGGATGAAATCTTCAAGGCCTACGACATTCGAGGTGTCGTCGATCGCACTCTGACGACAGAAGGCGCGCGCCTAATCGGACAGGCCGTCGGCAGTGAAGCACGCGCGCACGGCGATGCCTCCGTGGTCGTAGGCCGCGATGGGCGACTGTCCGGCCCCAAGCTCTGCGACGCCCTCGCCAATGGAATTCTGGCCGCCGGGTGCGACGTCGTGGATATCGGCGCTGCGCCTACACCAGTGGTCTATTTTGCCAATCAGTATCTGCAGACCGGCTCCGCCGTAGCCGTGACCGGCAGCCATAACCCCCCGGATTACAACGGCTTCAAAATGGTCATCGCCGGGGAAACGCTGTCGGGCGATCGCATACGAGGATTGAAACAACGCATACTCAAAGGGGATCTGTCGTCGGGTAAGGGAAGACGTAGACAAGAGCCTGTGGTCGACGCCTATATCGAACGTATCGTCGACGATATAGATGTGCGCAGACCAATGCGCATAGCCATCGATTGCGGAAACGGTATTGCCGGCGCCGTCGCGCCACGACTCTTCCGGCAATTGCATTGCGACGTCATTGAACTGTTTTGCGATGTGGACGGAAGATTCCCCAACCATCACCCCGATCCCAGCCAACCGGAGAATCTGCACGATTTGATTCGGACGGTAGCCGACGCTGAAGCTGACCTCGGTCTAGCGTTCGATGGGGACGGCGATCGCTTGGGAGTTGTATCCTCGGATGGGACTATTATTTGGCCGGATCGCCAAATGATCTTGTACGCAAGAGACGTGTTAAGCCGGCAACCCGGCGCGGAGATCGTTTACGACGTCAAGTGCTCGCGCACCCTTCCACTTTCGATCGAAGCCGCAGGGGGCGTGCCGGTGATGTGGCGAACCGGCCACTCGTTCATCAAAGCGAAACTCAAACAGAGCGCGAACGCAGCACTTGCCGGTGAAATGTCCGGGCATTTCTTCTTCAAGGAACGTTGGTATGGATTCGACGACGGTCTATACGCCGGTGCACGGCTGATAGAGCTGTTATCCAAGGATGAGCTCTCTCCCGTGGAGGTCTTTGCCAAATTGCCCGACAGCGTGAACACTCCGGAGTTGCGTATTCAAATGGCGGAAGGCGAACATTTCGTACTCATGCAAGAACTTGCGGATAACGCGGATTTTCCGGATGGGCGCGTGAGCAAGATAGATGGGCTGCGTGTCGATTTTGAGGATGGATTTGGACTGATCCGAGCTTCCAACACCACACCGATACTTGTTTTACGCTTCGAAGGCGACACCAGACAATCACTCGAGCGTATCCAAGAAAAATTCCGTTCATTGATAGAGCGCACGCGCCCGGACGTCCCCATACCGTTTTAGTCACTCCGGAGCGCCGTTCGAGCCATTTCTTGGTTCCATCGCAATGGCGAAGCATCCCGAAAACAGCAACGAGCAGGAAGAACCCGCAACGCGTTCCGGTTTCGTTTCAAATTTTGTCGAACGTCAGCGGCTGCGCATGGCCCACATCGATGCGCTGCCGCAGTTATCGCTAATCGGCATCCTTTGCGGATTGTTTTCCGGTGCGGTGATCATCGCCTTTCGAATCCTAGTGGAGGGCACTCAGTCCATGTTGCTGCCGGCAGCAACCGAGGAGGCGTTCGAAAGTCTGCCGGTTCTATTTCGCCTGTTGTTGCCGGTCGCCGGCGGATTAGTCATCGGCGTCGTTTTTCACTTCATTCCAAGAGCCGCGCGCGAGGTAGGCGTGGTGCACGTCATGGAGCGGTTGTCCTACCATCAAGGTCATCTGCCTTTTCGGAACGCGGCGACGCAATTCGTAGGCGCGGCACTCAGCATTATCAGCGGACATTCAGTGGGCCGGGAGGGACCAAGCATCCACCTCGGCGCCGCCGCGGGCAGCAGCCTCGGTGCACGACTCGGACTGCCAAACAACAGCGTTCGCATTCTCGTGGGCTGCGGCGTCGCCGCCGCTATTGCTGCGGGCTTCAACACTCCATTGGCGGGGGTCATATTCGCTATGGAAGTGGTGTTGATGGAGTACACAATTTTGGGATTTACACCCATCATACTCGCTGCCGTCAGCGCCACCACCCTGACGCGCTTGGTCTACGGGGAAGACCCGGCTTTTTTCGTTCCGCCGCTGGAGTGGTCCTCGATCTCCGAGTTGCCGTACGTATTGATTGTGGGAGTCATGGTAGGAGTACTTGCGGTGTCGTTTACGCAACTGCTTCTCCTGAGCACACGCGCGTTTGCCCATCACCCGGTTTGGGCGCGTATGGGACTGGCGGGTCTTTTTATCGGTGTGCTCGCCATGCCGGTTCCGGAGATCATGGGAATCGGTTATGACACGGTAAACGACGCGTTACTCGGTGAAATTGCGCTGAGCACTCTCGTGCTCATTGCCGTCGCGAAAATCCTGGCCACCACCGTGGGGCTCGGGCTGGGACTGCCAGGCGGACTGATCGCCCCAACCCTCGTGATCGGGGCCAGCGCGGGAGGCGCTATGGGCGTTTTGGCATTCCTCTGGTTCGGAGCCGTGAGCTCCCACGGTCTGTACGCCATGTTGGGCATGGGGGCGATGATGGGCGCGACACTGCAGGCCCCTCTGGCCGCACTGGTCGCCATGCTCGAACTCACCGCGAACCCGAACATCATACTCCCCGGCATGATCGCAGTTGTATCCGCGGGCCTGGTGGCGCGGGTAGGGTTTGGGAAATCCTCCGTGTATCGCATGTTGATGCTCGCCCGAGGGTTGGACTACCGCAACGACCCCCTCGCCCAGGCGCTGCGGCGCGTCGGTGTGGCGAGCGTCATGGATCGCAACATCGTCCGTCAACCTAAAAGGATCAAGCGCACCACTGCGGAAAGTTTATTGAAAAAAGAACCCAACTGGATTGTCGTACGTGAGGAGGGTGAAGCACTTGCGCTGCTGCCGGCTGCGGACCTGGCCCGGCACATAAAAGATAACAACGACGAAACGATTGATCTTCTGGATATCCCGGCGATGCGGAAAGATTTATCTCGGACCAACGTGTTGGCGTCCTTGCTCGAAGCCGAGGACATTCTGCGGAAGACTGGAACCGAAGCGCTTTACGTCACCGGGGCCCGCGGCGCCGGTGTGTCAAAGATATACGGGGTCGTTACACGCACCGAGATAGAGAAGGCCTATCGTTCGTAACGAACTAGGGCATCATCATTCAACTTCGTCAAGGCTGAGTGTTTGAACTGACGATCCGCGCCTCTGGCACCCTGGTCTGTAACGACGCCGCTACCTCTGCAATAACGCCGGGCCTCGCTCTCACAGAAACCCAAAGAAGATTCAAAGGAACGTTCAAATCCGCAAACACCACTTCCTCAAAACCACCCAACACGGCCTGAATGCCGGCTAAGCGATCCACGAAGCGCCCCCGCGGCCACTCCTTCAAACCCGGGATCAACATCATGAAATCACTGAGCAGTCGACCCCTTTCGTCGCGCGTCGGAACGCGCTTGTACAGCGGTTCGTGCGCCTGCAAACAACAGTGCAGCGACGTGCGAATGCTGATCTGGGTCACATTATTTGCCTTCTTGTACCAGAGACGTGCGCGCCTCGACCGGTTTACGATTATTATAGGGGTCTCCAGGCAGTTCGGAAACTCGTCGTATTCCGGCTTCCTTCGTAACGACGCCAGACGGGAGAACAGATCATGTCGTGGGTGCATTCATGCTTGTGGGCGGCGGCTGTGGCAACATTAACGGCATGTGCGACGACACCGGAGGTTATCCGCACTCCAGTGCGAGGCCCCCCTGTAAGCGCGGTGGTTCAAAACCCGGATGCATTCGTCGGTAAACGTGTTCGATGGGGCGGCACGATCGTTACGGTCGAAAATCGCCGCACGGAAACCTGGCTGGAAATAGTGGCCAGACCTCTGCAGCGAGGAGGCCGCCCGACGTCTACCGGCGCCACGACTGGCCGATTCTTCGGCAGGGTAGCCGGATTTCTGGAGCCGGAAACGTATCAGCGCGGACGAGAAGTCACAGTCGTGGGCACGCTCAGCCAAAGTATTACAAGAACGATAGGTGAATTTCCCTATCCCTTTCCGGTGGTGAACGTGGAAACGGCCTACCTTTGGGAACAACTCCCGGACTACGACCCGTACTATTACCGTCGCTATTACTGGGACGCACCATATTATTACCCGTGGTGGCCGTACGGACCCTTCCATCATTATCCGTATCTGCCTTATGGGTATCGCTACCATTGATTGACGATGCCGAACCAGAACAACAGTCGATGTGCGGTGATCTTCGTACTCATCACCGCATTGTTCATCGCTGCGTGTGTCGTTACCCCCGCACTTGACGCGTCCGGTGTAAACAGCCGTGCCACTCCTTTCGATGTCTCTCAAGATATCGATCTGGCGCGTGGAAAAACGGTGCAGTGGGGTGGCCGCATCTTGAAGGTCCGCAACGATGCGCAGCAGACGCGCTTAGAAGTCTTGTCTTTTCCGTTGCGGAGAAACGGAGTCCCAAACGAATCGCGCCGCTCTACCGGCCGCTTTCTGCTTTTACGCGCCGGTTTTCTCGAGCCCATCGACTACGCCCCGGGACGTTACGTGACGGTGGTGGGCGAGATCGTCGGATTGGAACGCGGCCGTGTGGGAACGGCCGAATACCCGTTGCCGGTCGTTCGCAGTCGCCAAACCAAACTTTGGCCTAGAAACAGCAGGACCTGGGGTTTTTTGCCGTTTATTTCCATCGGTGTGGGGTTTGATCTGTGAAATCGAGCGAATGATCTCAGTGCGTCGTTACATATTCGACATTCATCCGGACAACTTCAGCACCATGGTTATGGAAAATTCGCGACGCGGACCGGTGATGGTCTACTTCTGGTCTCCGCGCGCCGGTCCGTGCATGCGCCTCCTGCCGAGACTGGTCCGGCTGGCCGACGAGTTCGGGGGACGTTTTCTGCTGACCCTTTTAAATACCGATGAACATCAGGATTTTGCCCGTGACAAGGGCGTGATCAGCATTCCTACTGTGCGAATCTATCATCGAGACCGGCTGGCGGAGAACGTTCGCGGTGCGTATTCGAAACGCGTTTTTGAAGACATCATTGTGAAGTATTTACCCCCCGGTACAGAACGCACGCGCATAGAAGCGGCGCGCGCTTATGAACAAGACGCGTTGGACGAGTCGCTGCAACTTCTGGTTTCAACGGCAAAGGCGAATCCCGATGATTTCAGGCTTCGACTCGATCAGGCGAAATTGTTGGTACGCCAGGGCCGCCATGAGCAGGCCTTGGAGATCCTAGAGCAGCTGCCGAACGAGGCATTCGAAGATCCTGAAGTAGATCTTTTGTGCTCGCATTTGCGCTTCATCGTTACCGCGCATCGAGCTCCGTCCCTGGAATCCCTGCGAAATCTGGTCGCGTCGAACGCGAGTGATTTTCACGCGCGCTTTCAATTGAGCGCGCGTTTGATCATGGAGGACGATTACGCCTCTGCGATCCAACATCTTCTCCAGCTGGTGCGCGCCGATACCCCCTACAAAGAGCAGGCATATAAAGGAATCCTGGC
>JBFGKR010000019.1:0-12071 GCA_041576575.1 Arenicellales bacterium
ACGACCGCTGCGAAACCGGCCAACCAGCGGCCCCCTGATATAGGCTGCCGATTGATCCACAGATTCGCCAGGGCAACGAATATCGGGATCGTCGTCACGGTCGTGGCGACCTGGGGAACGGTTGCAAAATCCAGCGACCAATGAAACAGGAGATAACCGATGGTGATGCCCAACACGGACAATGCAATCAAACGCAGGCCACAGTCCCTGATTGGCGCCAGCAGGTCGCGGCTGTCGGCAAATAACAGCGATAACAGGATCAATCCAGCGCTGCCCAGCGTGAACCGCCAGACCGACAGCTCCGGCCCCGCCACTCGCGACACCACCGCCACGAACTCGCTGGAGGCATGCCCGCACACACCAAGAAACACGGCAAGGTATGCCAGCCACGCGTGCCGCCTCCACAGTGCGGTCACAAGCGCTCCGCGAAGTTCACGAGCGTGTCGGTCAGCCACCGGGGACATTCGGTGGGCAACATGTGTCCGGCATCGGGCTGGTACTTGCACTCGACTTTGGGGAGGCGTGACGCCAACGCCGCGACGTCGTCCAAATCCAAAAAAACCCGGTCCTGGAGCCCGGTCAAAACCAACGTCGGCACCGTCAAGCGTTCGTAAGAGAGGCTCCAGTCGGCATCGGCGGCGTACTTCAACAAATAATAGATGCCGCTGGAGCGATCTATCGGCCGATAGCTGTCTTGCACTAGAAACTTGGCACGATTTTCGGCCAGCCAGCGTTCGTTAAACAACAGTGGACAAAACAGATCGCGAAACAGCTCGAGACCGCCGAACTCTGCGCAGCGCACCAGGGCGTCGTTAATCCAGCGCAGCCGAGGCCCGTCGCGCCGTAGGGTATTGATGAGCACTAGACCCTCCGCATAGGCCCCTCGAATCACCGCGTGCGCGGCAAACAATCCGCCGATTGACAGCCCCGCCAAAATAGGATTGGCGGGATGCAGCTCCTGCAGCAGTGTGAGCGCGTCGTTGACGATGTGTTCACAATTTAAAGACTGGGGGTCGCTGAATAAACTGTCGGCCTGACCACGGAAGTTATAGGTCAAGGTGCCGTATCCCTGCCGGTTCAGAGCCGGTACGATATCTGCGTTCCACATGCCTACATCGCCCGTCAGCGCGTTGAAAAACACAAACGTGTTGCGCGTATCCTGCTTCGGCGGCCTGTGTTCGTAGTAAAGCGTATCGCGGTTGCCGAGTTTTAGAACACTCATAATGCTTAATGCTTGAATCAGTAGAACAGAAAATGCGCTTTTAGCGGCGCAAGTATTCCCATGTCACTCGAGTCCGAGCAAAGGGGGGAGCTCGTCCAGCGTACGTAATTCCGCGTCCGGTTGCGCCGTGAGCCGTTCGCGACGTTGGCTGAAGCGATTAATCCACGCAACCCGCATGCCGAATGTCGCAGCGGCCACCGCGTCCCAGGAATTGGAAGACTGGAAGCTGATGTGCGCCGCGGTGACCCCGAGCTGGTCTACCGCCCATTGGTAGACCTTTGGGTGGGGTTTGTAGATGCCGACATCTTCCACCGTCAACACCGCATCGAGAAGACCCGAGATGCCCGCGCTGTTCACCGCAGCGTCCAACATCTTCGGCGAGCCGTTGGACAGAATTGCGGTGCGCATCCCATGCTGCTTCAGTCTCTGCAGCACCGACCTCACCTCCGGGTACGTCTCCAACTGCAGATACGCCTGCATGAGATCTTTGCGAAGCACGGCGTCGTCGATCTCGTATGCGTCCAGCGCGTAGTCCAAGGCGTCGCCGGTGACCTGCCAGAACTCCAGATGACGCCCCATCAGGCTGCGCAGCCACGTGTACTCCAGTTGTTTCGTCCGCCACAGCAGCGACACCGCTTCGCCGTTGTCGCCGAGCTTCTGTTTATGCTGTGCGACCGCCGAGTGGACGTCGAACAGGGTACCGTAAGCATCGAATACACACGCCTGGATGTCGCTAAAACCTTCGTTGGCCATAGATAGAACCCCTACGCTTGAGCCGATTATAGGAACGAGAGCCTAGAGAAAACAGCGCCTTGGTCCTCGGTAAGAGCGCATACTACGCGCGCTCCGTTTGCGTCTCCGGAGGAATGGAATAGGTCGCGGTCACGTGGGCGACCATACCATCCTCCCCCGAAAGGAAAAGGCCCACCTCGCCGACCGCCAAGCGTTTGCCCAGTTTCAACAACTTGGCATCTGCGACGATATCTCCGGGCAAGGGACGTCTGAGAAAATTGATGTTCAGATTCGTGGTCACCGCGAGCTCCACCGGACCGATCCTGCTCAACACCGCGGCGTAGAGCGCGAGGTCAGCGAGCCCCATCATTACGGGCCCCGAGATCGTGCCGCCGGGCCGCAGAAAGTCTTCACGAAAGGGAAGCCGCAAGCGGGCACGCCCCGCATCGATCTCCTCCACGACCACACCGAGTTGCCCGACAAAGGGCACTCGCTCTTTGGCGATTCGTCCGAATTCGTCGGCACTGATACGCGACATAAGCCACCGTTATTTGACGCCCTGGAAGAGGTCGCGCACTATTCGACCCCCTCGTCCCTTGGATCGGCGCGGTACGTAATGAAACAAGCAGAATGGTTTTTCGACTTTATCTCGCCCTACTCCTATTTACAACTTGAACAATGGAGCCGGCTTCCACACGATCTGGTCGTACGATGCCGCCCAGTGCTGCTCGCCGGTCTGCTGGACCACTGGGGGCAAAAGGGTCCTGTGGAGGTGGCCCCCAAGCGGCGCTTCATCTATCGGCATCTGCAGTGGACAGCGGTGCACAAACGCATACCCTTTCGTTTCCCAGCCGCCCATCCTTTTAACCCGATCAAGCTGCTGCGCTTGGCCGTCGCACTGAATAACGATCCGGAAGCGATACGGGAAATATTTCGATTCGTGTGGCGCGACGGGCACCTACCCACGGAGACTCGGGCTTGGAATCAGTTACTGAAACGTTTGGAGACAGTGGACGCGGAAGCGAAGCTGCAATCTCCGGACGTCAAACAACAACTGCGCGATAACGGCAATAGGGCGATCCAGCTCGGGGTATTCGGCGTACCGACTTTCGTGGTGGACAGGCAGCTGTTCTGGGGCATGGACAGCCTGGAGTTCTTTCTCGACTATCTGGAGAACCCCGAGCTGCTACTCGATCCAGAAATACGGCGCATCGATGAACTCCCCGTCAGCGCGGCGCGGCGACGAGCAGACCAAGGAACTTGACAGGACTCGTGGGCGGGGGGGCGAGACCCGGCACCGCATGGGTTCCGACTTTTCAACTTTTCCCGTACCGATGACCCGGCGACGGGGAGCCCAACCGATCGCCCCCAGTTCACCCCGCTGATCCGTTGTAACTAGTTCACAATATATCGCGAATTATTCAACAGACGGAGAGGGTCAACATCGATACGATTGTTACGCCAGACGCAAGAAGGTCACGTGAGCGGAGGTTGCGATATGACCGACTATCGACCCGAGGAACACATCCCCACCGCAGGCGGAATTTGCTGCGCATGGATCCTAGCGGTGGTGCTTTTTCTGCTCGTGCTGTTGGTCTGACAACGCAGCGAATGCGGGTACGCCTCGAGCACCGACAGACCACTCAGAAACCGGCGTTAGAGTAACTCCGGCTCCAACGCCAGCGACGCCTCCGATCCGTCCGTAATGATTCGCAGTAATGCGGCGGTCTGAGGAAGCGCGTGGGTGGCAAAGAAGTGGGCAGTCTCGATCTTGGCGCGATAGAAATCCGCGTCGCCGCCCCCGGAGTGAAGTTTGCACTGCGCCACCAGCGCCGCCTTGGCCATGAGCCAACCGCCGACGACCACTCCCCACATCTGTAAATAATAGCCGGACGCGGCCGCGGGCAGACGCGGGTCCCGACCCGCAGCGCTGACGATCCAATCCGTCGCCTGCTCCAGATGCGCAATACCGGATTCCACGGCGCGGCCGGCGCCATCGAGTACGTCCAGATCAATATCGCGCAGAGTGTCGAGGAAAGAGCGTGCGGCCTGTCCCTGATCCCGCAGTATTTTTCGGCCCACGAGATCGTTCGCCTGAATGCCGGTGGTTCCCTCGTAAATCGTCGTGATGCGCGCATCGCGAAAATATTGCGCGGCGCCGGTTTCCTCGATGTAACCCATGCCGCCGTGTATCTGGATTCCGAGTGATGTCACTTCATTCCCAGTCTCCGCGCACCAGCCCTTTACCACCGGTGTCAACAATTCGACCATCTGGAAACACCGTCGGCGTTCGTCTTCCTCCGGATGCCTTAGCGCTTTGTCGTAGCTCGAGGCCCACAGATAGGCCAAGGCCCGCATTGCTTCTACCTTGGCGCGCATGGTCATTAACATACGGCGTACGTCGGGATGGTACGCGATGGGAAAGCGCTCCGCGGACGGCGCCCCCAGCGGCCGCCCCTGAATGCGTTCCTTGGCGTAACCCCTCGCTTGTTGCAGCGCGCGTTCGGCAATGGCCAGTCCCTCTACCCCTACCGCGTGACGCGCCAAATTCATCATTGTGAACATGTACTCCAAGCCGCGGTTCTCCTCGCCCACGAGATACGCCACGGCGCCGTCCTTGTCGCCAAACGCGAGCACGCAGGTCGGACTCGCATGTATGCCCAATTTGTGCTCCAGCGATACACAACGCACGTCGTTGCGTTGTCCCACATTTCCGGCGGCGTCCGGCAGCATCTTCGGCGCTAGAAACAACGAGATGCCCTTCACGCCCTCGGGCGCGTCGGGCAATCGCGCCAACACCATGTGCACGATGTTTTCGGTGAGATCGTGATCTCCGTAGGTAATGAAGATCTTTTGCCCGAATAGCCGATAGTGATCGCCCTCGGGCACGGCCTTCATGCGCACCGCACTCAGGTCCGAACCGGCTTGGGGTTCGGTCAGATTCATGGTGCCGGTCCACTCGCCGGAGACCAACCTCGAAAGATAGACATCCTGCAGGGCCGGCGACCCGTGCAGCAGCAGCGCCTCCACCGCGCCCTGGGTCAACATGGGACACAGCCCAAAGGCCATATTCGAGGCGTGCCACATCTCCTGCACCGCGGTGGCCAGCAACCAAGGTAAGTTCTGCCCGCCGTATTTCTCTTCGACCGCGAGGCCATTCCACCCCGCCTCGATGAAAGTCCGGTATGCCTCTTTCCAACCCACAGGGGTTTTGACTTCGCCGCCCTCCATACGGGACCCCTGTTGATCACCGATTTGATTGAGAGGCGCGAGCACGCCTTCCGCAAGCTTAGCCGCCTCTTCCAGCACGGCTTGCACAACGTCCGGCGTGGCCTCTTCGTACCCGGGCAAAGTTGCCACGCTTTCGAGGTCCGCCAGCTCGTCCAGAACGAACATCATATCTTGGACTGGCGCGGTGTACGTGGTCATGACTGGTATCTCAAAATTTAACGCATAGTGAAATGTGTATTATCGGTATTATCGGTCTATCAATCGAGCGCGGCGATCAGCTTGGGCAACAAATCGAACAAATCGCCAACCAGGCCATAATCAGATACCTGGAAAATCGGCGCTTCCTCGTCTTTGTTGATGGCGACGATCACTTTGCTGTCCTTCATTCCAGCCAGATGTTGGATCGCCCCGGAGATGCCTACGGCGATGTACAATTCCGGCGCCACCACCTTGCCGGTTTGCCCGACTTGATAGTCGTTCGGGACGTACCCCGCGTCCACGGCGGCCCGCGACGCGCCCACCGCGGCGTTCAATTTGTCCGCAAGTTGTTCGATGAGTTGAAAATTCTCGGCGCTGCCCAATCCGCGACCACCTGAAACCACTACCCGTGCGCTGGTCAGCTCGGGACGTTCCGACTCGGTGAGCTCCTGGCCCACAAAGCGCGAAAGATCTCCGGCATCGTCGGCCGGTGTCAGTTCCGATACGGACGCCGAACCACCGGTGGCGTCCGCCGCAGTGAACGCCGTCGGCCGCACGGTAATGACTTTTTTATCGTCCTTTGACTGCACCGTCGCCAAAGCGTTTCCCGCGTAGATCGGACGCACAAAGGTGTCTTTGGATTGAATACGCACGATGTCGGAAATCGGCGAAGCATCCAGCAACGCGGCCACACGCGGAAGCAGGTTCTTGCCGAAAGTAGAAGCCGGCGCGAGAATATGCGAGAAGTCGTTGGAGACGGAGGCAATCAAGATTGCGACGTTCTCCGCCAATTGGTGTTCGTAACGTGCATCGTCACAGACCAAAACTTCCCGCACGCCGGCGACGCCTGCCGCCATATCCGCGACTTCGCGGCACTGCCGGCCGACAACCGCTACCGTCACCGCATCTTCGATCTCACCGGCGGCACTAACAGTATTGAGTGTGGAAGCCTTGAGTTCCTTGTTATCGTGTTCGGCGACGACCAAAACCGGCATGGCTAAAGGACCTTTGCTTCATTCCTGAGTTTCTCCATCAACTCCTCAACCGTTTGCAGCTTCACCCCACTGCCGCGTTCCGGCGGGTCCTCGACCTTGAGAATGCTGGCCCTAGGATTCAGATCATATCCGAACTCCGCGACATCGATCACATCGAGTGGTTTTTTCTTCGCCTTCATGATGTTCGGCAACTTAACGTAGCGGGGCTCGTTCAAGCGCAAATCCGTAGTGATAACCGCCGGCACCGCCAAGGATAACGTCTCGAGACCCCCGTCGATCTCCCGCGTCACCTCGACGCGTCCCTCGGCGAACCGCAGCTTGGACGCAAACGTCCCCTGCGGCCATCCCAGCAGTCCGGCGAGTAGCTGACCGGTCTGGTTGCAGTCGTCGTCAATAGCCTGCTTGCCCATGATGACGAGATCGGGAGTTTCCTTGGTTACGATCGCACGCAATATCTTGGCGACCGTGAGGGGTTCCAATTCGACTTCGGCGTGCACCAGGATGCCTCGATCGGCGCCCATCGCGAGCGCCGTGCGAATCGTTTCCTGACAGTGCTTGCCTCCAATCGAGACCGCAATCAGCTCCTCCGCGCGTCCGGACTCCCGCATGCACACTGCTTCTTCGACCGCGATTTCATCGAACGGATTCATGGACATCTTTACGTTCGCGGTTTCCACACCCGACCCGTCTCGCTTGACTCGCACTTTGACGTTGTAGTCGACGACGCGTTTGACGGGAACCAGAATTTTCATGATTTGTTCGTTTTGTTTCGTTGCGGTACGGACTAATGCAGGAAGAGTTCAATGCTACCCGCTCCCCCGCGCATGCGCAAACCTTCCCTATGCCATTTGTTGACGTGACAGTGTTGCGATGTCTGATTCGCTGTAGCCCAGCTCCCTCAAAATTTCCGCAGTGTGTTCACCACGTTCCGGCGCCGGCAGCGCAACGGTGAAGCGGTAATCGCTCAACCGAATCGGAAACGAGAAACGAAGCAGTCCATCTCTGTCCAGCGTTGTCATGCCGCGGGCCTGAAATTGCGGGTGTGCCAAGGCCTCGTCCAAGCTCAGCACGGGGGAAAAGCAACAATCGGCGCCGTCGAGTTTGGCGATCCAGTAGGCCTGCGTCTCCGACTTGAACATCGCCTGCATTTCCTTCCGCAGAGTTTCACGTCGCGCCTCGTCGGCGCCGAAATCCTCGATCCAGTGTCGCCGATGCAGGGCTTCGCAGAACCGGCGCCAGAATTTCTCTTCCAGTGAAGCTAACGCGACATACCGCTCGTCGGCCGTGGCATATACTGAATACCAGGGCAGTCCGCCGCTCAGTGTGTCGGTACCGCGCGATGCAACCTCGCCTTTGCGATGAATGGAGGCCAACGGAAAAACCGCCTGGGCAAGTGTGCAGTCGGCCATGGAAACATCGATGTATCGGCCGTGGCCACTTCGCTGTGCATCCACCAGCGCCGACAGAATCCCCATAGCGGCGCTCAGACTGCCGCCTAACAGGTCTGCGATTTGCAAATTTGGTAATACCGGAGGTCCTCCGCTCGCCCCAATCTGATCGATCAACCCGGCGTAGGCAGCGTAGTTCAAGTCGTGGCCGGCCCGATCCCGATAGGGCCCCGTTTGTCCATAACCGGTAATGGCGCAATACACGACGCGAACGTTGCGCCCGGCAACGACGTCGTAGCCGACACCAAGGCGGTCCATGCTTCCCGGGCGAAAGCCCTCGATGATCACGTCGGCCGTTTCCGCGAGTCGCAGGAAAGCGTTCCGTCCGCTGTCGCGCTTCAGGTCCAAAGTGATCGACCGTTTGTTGCGATTGATGCTCTGATAGACACTTCCCATTTCGCGAGCATAGTCTCCACGAATGGGGTCCTCGACTTTGATCACGTCGGCACCCATGTCCGCGAAATGCAAACTGCACATCGGTCCCGGCAGGAGCCGGGTCAGATCCAGCACACGGATACCGTTCAAGGGTTTGGTGGGCATCGATACGGCTTTAATGGCAATTCCGCCGAACCTCGACCGGGATGCGCGATCTCAGTTCCGGAGTTCGGGTAGATCGGCGAATGACTCCAAGGCCTCCGGGTTCGCCAATGCCTCTTTGTTCTTTACCGGTCGCCCGTGCACGATTTCACGCACCGCCAGCTCCACGATCTTGCCGCTCTTGGTGCGCGGGATATCCGCCACCTGAATGATCTTGGCGGGTACATGACGGGGCGACGTATTGCGACGAATCTGGGTCTTGATTTTGGCTACCAGTCGTTCATCCAGAGTCACTCCCTCGCGCAATCGAACGAACAACACTATGCGCTCGTCGTCTTCCCACTGCTGGGCGATGACGAGGCTTTCCACTACCTCGTCAATCTGCTCGGCCTGACGATAAATCTCGGCGGTCCCGATGCGAACTCCTCCGGGATTGAGCACCGCATCCGAGCGCCCGTATACAATCACGCCGCCGTGCTTCGTGATTTCAATATGATCACCGTGGCACCACACTCCCGGAAACTTTTCGAAATACGCCGCGCGGTACTTTTCGTCCTTGGGGTCGCTCCAGAACCCAACAGGCATGGACGGAAACGGCGCAGTACAGGCGAGTTCACCTTTTTCTCCGGGAGGCAGTTCGCGACCGTCCTCGTCCAGGGCCACGACGCGCATGCCTAAGCCCCGGCACTGCAGTTCGCCGCGCCACACCGGCAGAATGGGCGAGCCGAGGGCGAAACAAGAAATTATGTCGGTGCCTCCGGAGATCGACGACAGGCAGACATCGGGGTTGATCTTGTCATAAACAAAATCGAAGCTTTCCGGCACCAGAGGGGAACCGGTGGATGTCAGAGTTCGAAGGCTCGAAAGATGGTGCGTTTCCACCGGGGCGAGACCCGCTTTCTTCACCGCGTCAATATACTTGGCCGAAGTACCGAAGACCGTCATCCCCTGCTCCTGCGCAAAATCAAACAAGACGTTGCCGTCGGGATAAAAGGGAGATCCATCGTAGAGCAACAGGGTGGCGCCGGACGCGAGTCCCGACACCAGCCAGTTCCACATCATCCAGCCACACGTGGTGAAATAGAACAAGCGGTCGTTTTTTTTGACATCGGTATGCAATATGTGTTCTTTCAGGTGCTGCAGCAAGGTGCCGCCGGCGCCGTGCACGATGCATTTTGGCGCTCCCGTGGTTCCCGACGAGTACATAATGTAAATCGGGTGATCGAAGGGTAGCCGCACAAAATCAATGCTTCGCGCGGGAAAGGGGCGTACGAAATCGGCCCACCACATGGCCGAATCTAGACCGGCAATGTCCTCCCTGGAGGATGTAAACGGGAAGACCACGACGCGCTCCACCGACGCGAGGTGCTTCTTGATCTCCCTCAAATTCTCCAGACAGCTGTAGCGATTGCCGTTGTAGTAATACCCTTCAGCGCTTACGAGCACCTTGGGTTCGATTTGACCGAAGCGGTCGAGCACACCCTGCACCCCGAAGTCGGGAGAGCACGAAGACCAAATAGCACCGATGGAAACCACCGCTAGCATCGCAATCACGGCCTCGGGGGAATTGGGCACGTAGGCGGCAACCCGATCACCGACGGTCACCCCCAGGTCCTGCAATCCCTGAGCGAAACGCGACACCTCTTTGCGCAATTCCTCGTGCGTGTAGTCGCGTATTTCGCCTTTCTCGTTTCGGAATACGATCGCAGTCCCGGATCCGCGGTGGCGCAGCAGATTTTCGGCGAAATTGAGGTGCGCGCCGGGGAACCATCGGGCACCGGGCATACGGTCAAAATCCTCGACAATCACATCACCGGTGCGTTTCGCAACAACCCCTGAGAACGACCAGAACTCGTGCCAAAACTCCTGAGGGTGGTCGATGGACCACCGATAGAGATCGTGCTGACCCTCGAGAGCCACGTTGTAGATGCGGGACACATCACGCATGAAGCGCGTTACGTTGGCGTGTTCGATCCTCTCCGCCGACGGTCGCCATAGACAATCGTTCATGGTGGCGCCTCCGATCTACTCGCCTCCTATGGCGACCACCGTACGGCCTTTAACCGTACCCTTGATGTGCTCCTCAAAAACTCCAGGCAGATCGTCAAACGCAACCGTTCGGGTAACTATTCGGTCCAGGTGACGAGGTTTAAGGTCGTTCCCCAGACGCGACCAGACGCTCTGCCTCATCGATGGTGAGCACAACACCGAGTTGATGTCCAAAAGCGAAACCCCCCTTAAGATGAGCGGCATCACCGTAGTATGCAGTTCGTGGCTCGCGGCCAGGCCAATGCAGGCTATATTGCCAAACGGCTTGACGGTTCGCGTGAGCCAGGTCAGGACGTCTCCACCGAGGTTGTCGATCGCTCCTCCCCATTCCGCCTTTTCCAGCGGTCTTTTGCCCAAATCGGTGTCCTCGCGAAGCAGTAGTCGCGCGGCACCGAGGCTTTTCAAATAATCTGCAGCGGTTTTCTTGCCGGTGTAGGCCACGACCTCGTATCCCGCACCCGCGAGGATGTCGATGGCGATACTGCCGACACCGCCGGTAGCGCCGGTCACAACTACCGGTCCGCGTTCCGGCTTCTGGCCGTTTTCTTCCATCCGTGTTACCGCCATCGCGGCTGTAAACCCCGCAGTTCCAATCGCCATGGCATCGAACACCGATAGCGTATCGGGGATGCGCACGACGCAGTCCGCCGGGACACGCACGTATTCGGCGTAGCCACCGTCTCGGATCTCCGACAGTTCACAGCCGCAAACCGCCACCGCGTCTCCCGGTTTGAACCGATCGCTCTGTGACTGCTCCACGTAACCGGATACGTCGACGCCGCCCACCAGGGGATAGCGCCGCAGTATCTTACCTTTTCCCGTGGCGGCGAGCGCGTCTTTGTAATTGACGTCTGAATACGCCGAGCGAATGACCACATCGCCTTCGGTCAGGTCATCGAGACTAATGTTGTCGAACTGCGCGCGTATGGAACCGTCGTCATCGTGAATACGGTATGCCTTGAACGATTGCATGGGTGTTCTCTCCCCTTTTATGGTCGCCGTGGGGAAATCTACTTCGGATCAACGACAATGTAAAACCGGGCATACAGCTTGCCCCGTGCGACGCCCGCCAGGAGCGTGCCGGTCCAATTGAACCGACGAAAACGTGGCTACGCTGGGCGGCGGGGAGGCTGACGACCGGCGTACCGGAAAGTCACCGCGGCGCGCCGCAGACGTGTTCCCCCAATCAAGTCTTGTTCAATCGATAAATCAGGATATTGACGACTCGCCCCACCTTGTTTCCTTTGTTACGCTTCGCCCTGCAGCTATCGTCGTCATTGCTGCGTCACGCACCGCATAAGCGCGAGAGAACCTATGACCGAAGAGACCATTTTTACCAAGATTATCCGTCGGGAGATACCGGCCGATATCGTCTACCAAGACGAGCGCGTCACCGCATTTCGCGATATAAGCCCGCAAGCGCCCACGCATTTACTCATCGTCCCAAACAAACCTATACCCACCGTCAACGACGTCGGCGAGCAGGACGAGGCGGATTTGGGCCATCTCTTCGTCGTCGCCGCCCGATTAGCGCGACAGGAGGGAATCGCGGACGACGGTTATCGTCTCATCGTCAACTGCAACCGGCACGGAGGGCAAATCGTGTTTCATCTGCATATGCATCTGCTGGGAGGGCGCCCCATGGGGAGAATGGTGTCC
>JBFGKR010000020.1:0-12059 GCA_041576575.1 Arenicellales bacterium
CTAACGCCTCCGCGCCCGTTATCGGATTTGCGCCATTCAATGCGTGAACAATGATTGAGCCCCCCGGACGAAGGCTTCCATGGCAGAGTTGCAGAAATTCAATGATCTCTTTTTTGGTGAGATGATTGATTTCTTGCTCGCAGAATACAACGTCGAATTCCGCGGGCTTACTTTCCAGGTATTCAAACGCGCGCTGTTGTTCACAAGCAAGATTTCTTTGTTTGGCTCGAGCAATCTTGCCGGCGTCGGAGTCTATGCCGAGGGCGTTGCGATAGCCCTCGGACGTCAAAAGGTTGAGGAAGTACCCGGGCCCGCAGCTCACGGCGAGAATGCGGGCATCGCGATCTCGAGGAAGGTGCTTTAAGTAGTTGTGCTTGTAAAATTCGAAGAAAGTGCGATAACCCCTTTCTATATCGCTCGGTGCCTCCCAGAACGAGTCGAAGGGTTCAATTTGCGCAGCGAGTTGTTCGGATCGCGTCGATGGATCAGGCATCGCAAAAATCAGAAACGTGAAACATATGTGATATACATGCGCACGTCGTTGGCCAATTCCGCGTTGTGATGCGGGTTGTCGCGAAAAAGAACGTGCAATCCATATTCGGCACCGGTCTTCGCCTTAACTTTGTAATAGGCCTCTAGATCGGTTTCCTGTTCCGTTGGCGAAAGATCGATCCGCGCGCTCTCGCTGAAGATGCGTCCGCCGGAGTCGATGGAAGTCGGCACGTCGAGCCGTGCGTTGCCCGCCGCGACGCACATCGGGCGCGAGACGACAAAACCGAAACTATCGTCTCGGCGAAAAAGAGATCTACCCGACAGGCCGATTCCGTAGGACTCGCTGTACAGGGTGGAAACGTCCTGTATCATGCTGCCTGCCCTGTCGGATACGCGGGTGACGCCGCGATTGTAACTGCCGAACAGAGCCGTATTTTGGCTGAGCCGCACGCGCCCGGAGATCCCGACGGCCGTAGTATCCGATTTGTCGACGCTGAACGGCCCGGCGGACGCACCGCCAAACATGCTGCCGTGCTCAACGAGTTGGCCGAACTGCAGGGCGAATGTGGCTCGGTCGTGCGGGTGAAATGTTCCCTGCAGGACGAGGGCATCGCTGCTCACGCCGTAGTCGTCGACGTCGTCCTCGGTGGCGGTGAGTCCCAATCTGACATCAAGCTGCTGCGACAATCGGTAGCGGATGTTGGCGCTGTTTGCCGATTCGCCAAAACCCAAATACGGGGAGGAGAACGTCGCTTCGCCAAGGAACGCGTAGTCGGTCAACCCGTCGGCTTCCCCGGTGACACTGAAACCCCGCCGAGGGTTGGCGTTCATGTTCAACGCATACGCCCAACGCGGCCCCAGATTTCCCGTCAGCGACATCGCCCAGTTCGGCACCTCCTCATGCTCTGTTTCGAAGGGATCGTGGCCCATCGTTGCGCTTCGGGTCCGGGGTTGCGACGTCGCGTAGCTCATTGCCAGGGCGTGGTTCCCTGTGAGAGGAACGAACAGCGAACCCGTTTCCATCTCCAAGGACTCGAGCAGGCTCTCCAGCCCCGGAAATTCCTCGCGCACCGCGATTAAATCCGGAAGGTTCGCGGTGTAACCTCGATTGTACTTGTCGAGAATCAAGGTTTTTTCCAGTTTCTTGCCGCTTTTTTGTATCGCATAGGCGATGGCGCCGCCCAATACCAGGGCTCCCGCGGCAAAAGAGGACCCGGAACCGCCGCTGCTGGGGACCGCGAGTTCGCCCGCGGGCTCCATGGCCGCAGCGAGGTTGAGGAGGCCGTGGCCGTATACCGGGTCAACACCGGGCGCGCCCAGATCCGTGGCGCTCTCGAACAGGATCTGCACCACCTGTGCGCCGGTCAGATTGGGGAACGCCGACAGCAACACCGCGGCCGCGCCGGATACGAAAGGGGTCGACGCGGAGGTCCCCGTGAACCTCGTAATCGCACTTGGACTGGAGTTGGTCGTGGTTTCGATGGTGACGCCGGGCGCCACCATGAAATGGTCCATCAGACCGTCGGCTTCGTTGCTGAACGCCGCTCGATTGAGATTCCCGTCGACGGCGCCGACGATGATTCCGTGACCCCCCAAACGCTCCGCGACCCTGGAAAATCGGGTCGGCGCGATAAATCCTTGATTTCCCGCGGCAAACACGATGATGGTCCCCGCGCCCGCCGCGTTGACGAGAGCATTCTCAATCTCGGGCGTAGTGTCCCCCTGGATGCTCAGATTCATAATGCGCGCGCCGTTGGCGACCGCGAAGTCGATACCGGCGATCATGTCGTTGTTCCTTCTTATCTGCTCTCGATCCTGGACCTTCACCGGGATGATCTTGGCGTCATAGGCGACACCGACGGTCCCAAAACCGTTTCGAACGGCCGCGATGATGCCGGCGACTTGGGTGCCGTGGCCGATCAGGCTATCGTCGTTGGGTGAACTGTCGCCGTTAACGAAATCGAAGCCCGGGAGCAGATTGGGCCCGATGTCGACGTGATCCAGCCTCACGCCGGTGTCCAGCAACGCCACCGGTACACCACCGCCGGTAGCCCCTTCACCCCAAGGCACCAATACCCCGATAACGCCGAGCCCTCCTTGGGATTCAAATTCCGGGAACGGCTCTGCCGGAGCGCTGTGGGCGAAATCCGCCAGCCCCAAAAACACCATCAGTGCGACGGCGGACGAAAACAGATTCTTCAATGACATCTAAGGCACTCCCAGGGATAGTGCAGAATACGCCGACGTTTCGGAACGTCACAAAAACAGCTAGGGTCCTGACTCCGGTGAACCGGTGTGGGAACGCCGAGCTACCCGATCGAGATGAGTTCAATGCGTCTGCCTTGGCCGCTCCATAACCCCGCTCCGGTTGTCGACGACGCAGCCAACCCCGAGTTTTCGATCAACTTATTATCGGTTCAAGCGTGTAAACCACTTTAACGCGTGCAAAATTATTTCACCGTCTCACGGAATGTGTCAAACATTCATCCGCTTGCACAGCGGCGTCCCTCTCCCAAAGCGGCAGCAGCCATGCCTTTGGCGAAGTCGAGCATCATGAAGAGGTACCGGGGATGAACAGGCTCGGCGATAAGTCGTCTTGGGTATCGAAAGTAAGGCGCACGGCGTCCGCGTCCGTCCCACCGATGTTCCAGATGTATATCTCGCGTTTTCCGAACATCCCGGGGCCGATGAGTATTTTGCCGCTGAAGACGACCCATTCTCCGTCGTTTGAAACACGCCCGTCGTGTGCCCAATAGCGCAAGAAGGTGTCTATGCCGACGAAATGTCGGGAAGTCCCCAGAGTGCCGCGCTCGGCGTCGAAGTCGGCGCGCAGAACCGGGCGGCTCCCGGTTCTTGCAGTCGTCAGCACGTACGAGCCGTCGGGCGCCCAGGACGGTTTGCAGTCACCGCGGAGCATTTGCGCATTCGCGAGATAGCGTTTTTTCTCGAGATCTATGACTTCGGTGGCGTGATGAGGTTGCTCGCGGAAGGTCAGAAGATAGCGCCCCCCGACATGAAGTTCCGCGGTCTGCGACAGGCGTTGGCCGTTGTATGCGGGAGTGCGCGCGTCGTAGACAACCGACGTCTTTTTCGTCTCAAGATCGTATTTGAGCACACGATATCCGTCCTCTGTTATGCCGGTGACGGCGCGACCGTCGCCGGTCCAGTCCGGCGTGTGCGCGCCGGCCAGAACCTGCGTCTTTTGCGTAAAATCCGAGTTCATGATGAATATGCTGGACTTGCCGCGTTGGAAAACGATTTTCCTGCCGTCCGGGGACCAACGCGGGCGATATTCTTCGTGGGTTTTTTCTGTGACGGTGCGGGGCCGCCAGTTCCCAAGCGAGCTGAAGCGGATCTTGTTATTGTTGACCCACAGCAGCTTGCCTCGGGTAATCGATCGCGATACCTCCGCGCGCGCTGCCACTTCGTCGGAGCCCGGCGTTATCGGGGCGGCCGTCGTGTCGTAGCTGACGGACACGAACAGAGCGAGCACGAAAATTTGAAAGCAACCACGAAAGCACGGCAAAAATGGCGGTTGTCTCGGGCGACGTTGTCTTTTCATAGCAGCGGCAAGTGTTGGTGCAACCGGGTCACGCAATACGGGAGAATTGATATTTAAGAAGTTTGCTTGTTAACATCAAAGCAATTGCATACATAATACATACAACGAAGACGTTTCCAAAAAGATCAGATGGCGACGGCGGTTGCGCACAGTATTGTCGGACTGGCCGGCGGGCATTTAGCCGGCCGAGGCGTCCTCGGTTCCAAGTGGCGATGGTATTTGTTTGCTGTTGTGGCTGCAAACGCGGCGGACTTCGATTTTCTCCCCGGCTTATTAGTGGGTGACGCAAATCGATATCACCATTTTGCCTCGCATTCGATTTTTGCCGCGCTCTTGTTCGGCTTTTTGGTGGCGCTCGCCGTTGTGGGGCGATACAAGCACCCCCTGAAGCTTGGCGTGGTATCCGCCATCATTTATGCAACGCACCTGCTGCTGGATTTTTTCACGGGCGACGCTCGAGCACCGTACGGTATCCCGCTTTTTTGGCCGATTTCCGACGAACATTTCATAGCTTCATTCACGATTTTCGGGGGAGTTAAGCACGGCGTTCCGGGGCAGGATGTCGCAGTCGTAATGCAGGAGATATTTTCCCGGCATAACCTCAAGGTTTTACTCTATGAGGCCGTCGTTTTAGCTCCGATACTGGTGATT
Organism: Arenicellales bacterium; assembly: GCA_041576575.1. Taxonomy (GTDB): domain Bacteria; phylum Pseudomonadota; class Gammaproteobacteria; order Arenicellales; family JAANXG01; genus CALZGZ01. The sequence continues at coordinate 4,706 of JBFGKR010000020.1, forward strand.
TCATGGATTACGGCAGCGTTCCGAACCCGGCCGCCCAGGTGACTCTGTGGGCCGAACGCAAGACTCGATAGTGGTAGCAACGATGAATCGTAGCGGTGTGTCTCCGGAGGCTCGGTGAACATGAATGGCGTTGAAAAAAGCGACCTCATTCGTCACCGGCTGAAAAAGGGGAGGGCTTCGCCATTCAAGACGTACAAGGAACTCACCGTTGGAGACGCGAGTTTTGCAAAGTTTTTGTTGCACGAATTCCTGAGCACGTTCGTCGCGCCGATACCAGGCGGACTCGGTTACGTTCTTCGCAAGAAAACGTATCCGCTGTTGCTCAAACGCGTGGGCGCTGGGTTGATTATCGGGCGAAACGTGGTCATCCGTCACCCCTCCAACATTCTGCTTGGCGACAACGTCACCATCGACGATAACTGCGTGATCGATGGAAGGGGTGCGGGAGAGTCGGGCGTTGTGCTCGAGGACGATGTCATTATCAATCGAAACTGTCTTGTTCTGGCAAAAGGAGGTCCGATCGAGATCGGGAAACGCACCACCCTGGGGAGCAATTCCGTCGTGGTATCGACGACGGGGGTCCGCATTGGCGAAGCCGTAATGACCGCGGGAAACTGCTGCCTCAGCGCGGGCGCATACCGCATAGACGGGATCGGTGCCGTCATGGACAATGAATTTTACTCCAAGGGCCCGATTACCATAGACGAGGGAACGTGGTTGGGAACGGGTGTTATAGTGCTCGACGGCGTCCATATCGGGAGCGGCGCCGTGGTGGGGGCGGGCGCGGTGGTCAAGAACGACGTCCCCGAACATGGCGTCGCTGTGGGCGTTCCGGCGAGGGTGGTCCGCACCAGGCAGGCGGTCGCGGAATCCTGATACACTGCGCCTTGCGTACAATCCACCGGCAGAAGACACAATCCCGATGACGGTATCCACCAACAGCGCAAGCTGGCAAGAAGGCCGGGCAATGCTGCTGCTCAAGCTTTTCGTTACCGTATCGCTGTGCGTGATCATCTTATGGAAGGGAGATTGGGAAGATATCCTGGCGCAATTTCGTCACGTCCATCGAGTCGGCATCGCCGTCGTCTTTTTGTGCATGGTGTTGTGCGTGACGATCAGCGCCTACAAATGGCAATTGCTTCTCAACATTCACGGCGCGTCATTCGCCTTTCGACGTCTGCACGCCTACTACTTTATCGCGATGTTTTTCAATAATTTTCTGCCGACCAGTATCGGCGGAGATGGCTATCGCATCTACAAGACCTGGAACAATCCCCGTTCCAAAACCAGCGCCGTGATCTCCGTTTTTGTGGAGCGCATTACCGGTATCCTCTCTCTATTATTATTGGGTTGGATCGGAGCAATCCTGGGCTATGTACAGCACGGCAACGAAATTTCTCGGATCGTTATGCTGATCGGTCTCGTCGGTGTCGCGCTGTCGACCCCCGCGCTGTTGCTGCTCACCAATCGCAGCCTCGCTAGGCGGTTGATCGGGCACAGGCGATTGCCGGCGATATTGAAAGATGTGTTGGAGCATCTGGGAGATTATCGACGTAGTTTGGGAACGTCTCTGCTCGTCATCGTGGTGTCGCTTGGATTTCATTTGTTCACCCTGGCTTGGATGTCGCTGCTGATCGGCTCCGTGGGTGGGGACATGGAATTGATCGATCTAGTAGTAGTGATGGCGGTAGTAAGCGTTGCCGCGGTGCTGCCGATATCCATAAACGGCATTGGAGTGGTTGATGGTGTCTTTATCTATCTGTCGGTTCAGTTCGGGCTCGATTACGACGTCGCCTTGTCTGTGATGCTGCTGCAGCGTGCGTTGCTGATTCCGATCAGCCTGTTTGGCGGATTGCTTTACCTGAGACATCGGCGTGAACCGCCCGACGCGAGAACGAACGCCGGTGACATCGTCGCGGAGCACCAACAATAATGTGCGGCATCAGCGGCATCGTTGATCCTCGCGGTGCGCGCCAGAGCGACTTGCGTGCCATGAACGAAGCGGTTCGTCATCGCGGTCCGGATGGAAGCGGTGTTCACGTTCAAGGAGAATTCGGATTGGGGCACACCCGGCTGTCTATCATAGATTTGTCCGGTGGCGCGCAGCCGATGTCGAATACAGACGGGTCTTTGTGGATCACTTTCAACGGGGAGATTTACAACTACCGGGAACTTCGCAAGTCTCTGGAAGGAAAGTACGAGTTCAGAACGCACAGCGACACCGAGGTCATCCTACATCTTTACCAAGAAAAAGGAGAATCTTGTCTTCACGAACTGCGCGGCATGTTCGCGTTCGGCATTTACGACACGAGTAAAGAACGACTTTTTCTCGCCAGGGACCATTTAGGGCAAAAGCCGCTTTACTACGCCGATGTCGATGGCCGATTTCTGTTCGCGTCAGAGATCAAGGCGCTGCTGACGGTGGCGCCCGAGCTGCGGGAGCTCAGCGCGGAAGCGCTGCACGAGTATCTGACACTGCGAATCATAACGCCTCCGCGATCCATGTTTCGCCGAATTAAGAAATTACCGCCGGGTCATTACCTTGTATATCAGAAACGATCGGTAACAGAGCGTCGATATTGGGATCTACGATACGAGCCCAAACACACTCAAAGCTTGGAATCGACGCTCGATGAGTTGGATGCGAGAGTGCGCGAAACCGTTCAGTATCATTTGGTCAGCGACGTTCCGGTGGGGGCGTTTTTGAGCGGCGGCATGGATTCAAGTCTCGTTGTGGCGATAATGAGCATTTTATCGGGACAGTCGTTCAAAACATTCGCCGGTGATGTGCCGTACGAAAATTACAGCGAATTGCCGTATGCGAAACGAGTCGCCGAGAAGTACGGGACGAATGCCTATGAACTCACTATCCGGCCTTCGCTGGTCCGCCTGCTACCGCAATTGTTGTGGCACCTTGACGAACCCTCCGACCCGCTGTCGACATGCATGTTTTACATCTCGGAATTGGCTCGCAAACATGTGAAGGTGGTACTGGGCGGTGACGGCGGAGATGAGTTGTTCGGCGGCTACGACCGTTACTTCGGCAATATCTACGTTTCGTATTACGCGCTCATTCCCGAGGTTTTGCGCAAACAGGTATTCGCTCGTTTGTTAAAGCTTTTTCCCGAAGGTTATTGGTATCGAAGCGTCGGCCACAAATTGAAATGGATGCACGAATTGTCGTTTTTTTCAAATGGTGATCGATACGCACGAAGTCTTTCCTATTTTTATTTTTCTGATCGTTACCGACGGCAGTTGTATACGGACAAGATGCAACAGGCCGCCGGTGTTTTCGATGCAGAGGCCAATCTCTGTAATTATTTCGACAGCGACAACGCCACCGAGCTGGTCGATAAAATGCTTTACACGGACAGCATGACGCGAATGCCGGATCATCCGATTATGGTGCTCGATCGCATGACCATGGCGCATGGGTTGGAAGCGCGGTCCCCCTTCTTAGATCACAAATTGGCGGAGTTTTGTGCGAAAGTCCCGCCGATATTCAAAGTGAAAGGAAATCGGCTTCGCTATCTGCAGACGCAGCTCGCCAAGCGTTACCTGCCGGAGGAACTAATTCGTCGAAAGAAACAAGGCTTTTCCTCTCCGCTTCCCTACATCTTGGCGGACGAGTTCAAACTGCTCTATAAGAGTATGCTCGAGGCATCGCATCTTGTTGACAGCGGCTACCTGAGGGAATCCGCGATCCAGTGTCTACTTCGGTCGCACCTGGATGGTCGGTCTGACCACGGGCAACGATTATGGCAACTGTGTAACGCCGAAATCTGGTATCGAATGTACATTGAAAACGAAGACAAAAATTCGCTCGGTGCGATGATTGATCGAGCGGGCGGCGGGCTCTATCAAAAATCGGCGGCGGCTTGAGTCGGAGTCGTCGCCTTGCGACGACTCCGATGTCCGGAGGCGTCAGACGGCGTATTCGCCGATTGGGAATTCCACCGCGTTCAAGGCGACTTCGCCAGCAGCATTGGATTCACCCATACACGATTCAACGCCAGAAACCAGCTGACGCGCACGGATTCGGAGCCGGACGGCGACACGCCCAATACCGCGTTGCGAGCGACACGGTCGCCCGTTTCAACCTGCGTGTCCCGCATCGGTCCGATTATGCTCAGCATGCCCATTCCGTGGTCCACACAAATCGCAACGCTGTTGTCGTTGACGCGTATTATTCGGTGGATTGTGCCATCACCCGGCGCACGCACATTGGATCCCGGCGGCGCCTTGAAATCCACGTGATCCACCGGGTCGGTCAGGCCGTCGCCCGTCACCCAGCGTAAACCGTACTCGTCCGTTTGTGTCCCCTCGACGGGCAGCTGCAACGGGAGACCGGTCATCGGATGTTCACTCCAAAAGCCCGCGAGTTCGCGAAGTTCCAATCGTCTGTCGGAGAGTTTCGCCGCTTCCTCCGTCTCGGTGGTTTCTCGGCGCCGAACCGGTTCCACGAATCGTTTCACCGGATAGCGGTGTGGTCTGACGACGAAGTCGCGGATTTCCGATTCGTCTTCGTTGTAGGTGATGGCGACGACATAGCGCCCTGGAACGCTAGTCAGAGAGAGTCCCAGTAAGGCGACCCATCGACGCTGCATGTGAGTAACGAACACACTGCGGCTGCCGAACTTGACTTCGGGCCTGGGCATGTCGATCGAACCGACGACCATCGAGACCACGCCGCCGGGGATTTGGTGATGCTCGCTCAACAGCCCTTGCGCGTGCGCAGCGGTGCAGAGGCTAGGGAGTAACGCGGACCTGAATACGATACCGACGGCAAACGAAAAACGCATGGTCGACCGTTCTATGCTTCCGTGATCTCTTCAATGATGCAGGCAAGTTGACCTCGGGCCAAGCGTACGCGGACACGATCATCGCGTTTCACTTGGCGAGCGTCGGTAATCAAACGATCGTCGCGCGGGCCGACGACGAGTGCGTAACCGCGTTGTAAAGTGGCGAGGGGGCTCATTCCGTGCAATCTTCCGGCCGCCGCTGAAAGTCGGTGCTGGTCGCGGGCAATTCGGGCATTAATGGCGTGCGCCATCCGAAATCCGAAGTTCTCCACTTCTTGCTCTAGGATCTGCATCCGGGCGACCGGATTGCGGCGCATTATGCGCCCCTGGATTTCGCCCAGTGATGCTAGGCGCCGGAGCAATTTTTCGCGTGTAACCCGATGAAGAGCATCGCACAACGACAGACTTCGTTGCCGCGCTTGCGCCAAACGTTGCCGGGGATGAGTAATCCTCTTTGTTAACCAATCGACATGCTGACTCGCACGTTCCAAGTAATGGCTCATGCGACGGTCGAGATGCTGATATAAGGCCGTGATCCGCTCGATCAGCTCGGAAGCTTCGGGGCTCACGACTTCGGCGGCGGCGGTGGGCGTGGCGGCGCGACGATCGGCAACAAAGTCAGCGATGGTAAAATCGATCTCGTGTCCTATTCCGGTGACGACTGGAATAGGGCAATCGAAGATAGCGCGGGCGACGCTTTCCTCATTGAATGACCACAGGTCTTCCAAAGAACCGCCCCCACGGGCCAGTATGAGCACGTCGCACTCCCCGTGCTTGGCGGCGAGGCGTAGAGCATCGACGATTTCGCCGGCGGCACCGCGACCCTGCACGGCCACCGGGTACACGAGTAGGGGGATAGCCGGGAAGCGCCGGAGAAACGTGCTCACGATGTCCCTTATCGCGGCGCCGCTGGGCGAGGTGATGATGCCGACACGCCGCGGAAGCCAGGGCAGATTCTGCTTATGCTGGACGTCGAACAGACCCTCTTGCTCCAGTTTCCGCTTTAAGGCGTCGAAGGCGCGGCGAAGTCGGCCCTCGCCGGCGTCTTCGATGTGCTGAATCACTAACTGAAAATCGCCCCGGGTCTCATACAGCGTCGCTTGGGCGCGCACCAGAACATGGTTGCCGTCCTCGGGATCGAAGTCCATCAATCGACGGCGGCCGCGGAACAGAGCGCAGCGTATTTGGGAGTGCTCGTCTTTCAGGGAAAAATAGCAGTGCCCGGAGGCGGGCTTGGAAACGTTGGAAACTTCGCCCTCCACCCATATTTCGGGAAAGCAGTCTTCCAGCAGAAGCCGCACCTTTCGGTTGAGCTCAGAGACCGTATAGACCTCGCGGGGGGGCAGATTGAGGTCAAAAGAGCGCTCGCGCATCTGTGTTTTCCATCTGAAAATACGGCCGCTCAATCCTGGCACATCCGGCGCGCGGGAGGAAGTGCAGGCAGAAAAAAGCCGGGCTCCCGGCCCGGCTCTCCGGTAATTCGGCGCGACCGCTACTTCGGGTAGTGAGGGCCGGCGTTCGCCTGTTCTTCGGCCTGTTGTCGCGCTAATCGAGAGGTTTCCGCCACGCGCTTGGCGATTCGCATTGCTTCCGCGGAATCTCCGCTTTCGCGGGCCTTCTTTGCCGCCTCCAGCAACTTACTCAGCGGTTGCGAATTTCGGCCGGTGGCCTTGTCGATGAGCTGCCACTCGTGGCCCAGCTTCTTGACAACCGCGAGCTCTTTTTCGGCTTCCGCGATCGCGTCGTCTGCAGGAGACATGGCCGCGGCTGACTCCGGCTGGGCGTCCATCCCCGCGCAACCGTACAAGCCCAGTAACGCGACCGTAGTCAGCGTGAATAAAACATTCTTCATTGTATTCCTCCGACGGATGGTTGATCGTCTCGTTGTCCCTTTGTGTAATTTCTGAACGGCGTGTTCGGTACTGACCGATGCGCTGAAGAAGGTATCCGTTTTGACGATTAAGTGTCAATTTTCCTTTCCCTCATAGGGTTTATGGGCGCATTCAGAAAACTTAGGGCGCCGCTCCACGATGGACAATCCAGAGCCGTTCCGTATAATTCTCCGATGCGGAGCATAAAAGAAGCTCTTACCTTTGACGACGTCCTACTCGTCCCCGCGGCCTCATCCGTCCTCCCCCGAGACACCCAACTCGACACCCAGCTGACCCGTCGGTTGCGATTGAACATACCTTTGATTTCAGCGGCCATGGACACCGTTACCGAGTCGCGTGCGGCAATATGCCTGGCGCAGGAGGGCGGCCTGGGCGTCATCCATCGCAATCTCAGCCCGGATCGCCAGTCCGAAGAGGTGCGCTGGGTCAAGAAATTCAAAAGCGGCGTGATCAGCGATCCGATCACGGTGTCGGCGAACACCAGCATTCGCGAGGTCCTTGAGTTGACCCACAAACACCGGATTTCCGGTGTACCGGTCGTCGATGACGACAAACTGGCGGGTATCGTGACCAGCCGGGACCTGCGTTTCGAGACCCGCTACGAAGAGCCGGTCAGCCGCGTCATGACCCCTCGGGAACGATTGGTGACGGTGAAAGAAC
>JBFGKR010000021.1:0-12013 GCA_041576575.1 Arenicellales bacterium
CCTACACGGCGGCGTGCTCGTCGACGGAGGGAAAAAGGCGGGCGCCGCACCGCCCACACTGATCGCCAGATTCGAGTATCCGCCTTCGTGGCGGGCGCTCCTGATATTCGATACGGAAAATCAAGGCCTGCATGGAGCGCAGGAAAAATCCGCGTTCGCCGAGCTACCTCCTTTTTCGGAGGACACCGCGGCGCATATCTGCCGCGTAGTGCTCATGCAGATTCTCCCGGCGTTGGCGGAGAGCGATATGGGACCCTTCGCCCGCGGTGTGGGCGAACTGCAACGTCTCACAGGGGACCATTTCGCACCGGCCCAAGGCGGCGGGCGGTTCACCAGCCGGGGTGTGGCGGAGGTCATGGCGTGGTTGCGCCAGCTGGGTTTGAACGCGCTTGGGCAGAGTTCCTGGGGCCCGACGGGTTTCGCACTGGTCGACAGCGAGATGCGGGCACGCGCGTTGCTCCGCGACGCTCGGGTGCGGTTTCGCGGGCGCTCGGAACTCCGCTTTTTCCTCGCCCGGGGGCAAAACACCGGCGCTCGAGTGGAGGCAATGACGGCCGAACTCGCACAACCAAGAGATGGAAGGTAACAAACATGGAAAAACCGTATATCTTGCACGTCTTCGCACCGCAAAAAAATGTCAGCCCCTTCGACGTCAATATGGCGTACGACGCCGGATGGAATCACGTCGCGCCCTACACGAACGTCGAACTCGATGAAGTCCCGGGCTTGGTTCAGGACACCATCTTCTCCCGCAGCCCAAAAACAGCGAAACGCACCGGGATTTTCATCGGCGGTCGCGACATGCAGCTCGCGATGGATATGCTGGAGAGCGTAAAGGAGTCGATCGTATCGCCGTTCGACGTTTCGGCGTTCGCCGATCCAAGCGGTGCGTTTACCACCGCTGCGGGGCTCGTCGCCGCGGTGCAACGACAGCTCGCGGCACTCCAAAACGCGTCCTTGAAAGGGCAACGCGTTGTCATCCTCGGCGGGACCGGTCCCGTTGGGGCAACCGCCGCGGTGCTTGCGGCCAAGGCCGGCGCCCACGTCGTCATCATGGGTCGCCAAAAGGACAAGGCCGATCGTGTGGCGGCGCTTTGCAACCACGAGTACGGCTCCGACCTTACCGGGATTAAAGGAGACGCCAACGATAACAAGCGGGAGCAACTGGTGGGTGCGGACGTGGTCTTGTCCGCCGCCGCCGCCGGTGTGCGCGTACTCGATGCTGCGGATATCGCCTCCGCACCGACGCTGAAAGTAGTGGCGGACGTCAACGCCGTGCCGCCCTCGGGCATAGAAGGGGTTAGCGTAAACGACGACGGCACCGCACTGGCAGGGTCGGTTAGCGGAGCCGTGGCTATCGGTGCACTTACCATCGGCAACATTAAATATCAGACCCAGCATCATCTGCTTGGTCAACTGCGCGAACCGGAGAAACCCGTTTATCTGCACTTCGAACACGCCTACCAATGGGCGGTCGAGCATGCAGCGTCGAAAACGTAGGCTGCTGATCGTTGCGGTGTCGGGGCGAGCGCTGGCTCGCTCCGCGAGGCGCAGCGACCTGGACGTGAGTGTGCTGGACGCCTTCGCCGACGGCGATACCCGTACACTTGCACGCAGGTGTCACGCCGTTAGTCTGCCGTTGAATCGCCAAGAAATCCTGGCGTGGACGAAACGAATATATTCCGACGACGAGCGCTTCGACGTCGTTTACGGGAGCGGCGCCGAACATGCGCCCGAAGTGATCGAAGCACTCAGAAGCCGTGCCCGAGTGCTCGGGAACCACCCCGAAGTGTTGCACGTCGTGGGACGTGCCCGACGTTTGTTCACACTTTTCGATGAACTCGAGATCCCATATCCCGAGGTGTCGTTCGTGGCAACGACTGACCGCTTCAAGTGGTTGGTGAAGAGCGAAGGCGGTTGTGGAGGTCGCCACGTCGCCGACTGGCCTCCGTCGCGTCCGCTCAATTCCGGCCAATACCTGCAACGCTTCGTGGGAGGCCCGGTGTATTCGGTGCTGTTCGCCGCCGATGGTGAGTCGTTTCGAGTTATCGGCTGGAATCGGCTGTTGCGCGCCACGGGTGAAGACGGCAGCGGATTCTCCTACCAGGGGGCGTTGGGGCAATTCTCGCCGGACGCCGGCATCGTTCGTCGTATAACGAAGTACATCGAATCGGCGGTCTCGGCTCTCGCGTTGCGGGGCCTCAATGGACTGGATTTCGTGCTACAAGGCGACCGCCCGCTGGTACTCGATCTCAATGTCCGCCCTCCGGCGACGATTGCGCTGTATGACGACGAATTTCCGCGCGGTCTGATCGACGTGCACATCGAAGCGTGCAAAGGACGATTGGCCACCGCAACGCGTCATCCTACACGCCGGGAATGTAGTGGCCATGCGATCGTCTATTGCCGCCGTAGTGTGCAGATCCCCGTCGGTCTCCTGTGGCCGAAGTGGTGCACCGATCTGCCGTGCTCCGGGTACACGATTGCGGCCGGAGAACCCGTTTGCACGGTGCACGCCCGAGGACACGGACCACAGGAAGAGATCCGGCGCGTGCTGGAGACCCGTCGAATACAGGTGCGCGATTGGATGGAGTCTACCGCCGCCCTTCCCCATAGGATGCCCACGTCGTGACGGATTGCCGTTCTACGACTCGGCAAGCACGCACCCCGTGACCGAGGGGCGGCCCAGCGTAAGCCGCCTGGCGGCACCGCTCGTAGAAAGTCTGATTGCGGACGCGGACACGCTGCGCTTGGCCGTTAGTCGAATGGACAACGGTTGCGTGCTCGTCGATGCCGGAATTCGCCGGCGCGGCGGTCTGGAAGCCGGTCGGCGCATCGCCGAGATCTGTCTTGGCGGATTGGGTCAGGTGTTATTGTGTACGCATGGCACCGCGTCGGACTGGCCGCTGACAGTGCACGTCCACACGCGCAATCCGGTTCTCGCTTGTTTGGGAAGTCAATACGCGGGGTGGAGCCTTTCGTCCGGCGAGGGAAAAAACGCTTTTCATGCATTGGGGTCGGGCCCCGGGCGCGCTTTGGCAACTAAGGAACCTCTGTTCGAGGAACTCGGTTATCACGACGACGCTCACACCGCGTGTCTGGTCTTGGAGGTGGACAAAGCCCCGCCCTTGGAACTGACGACACGCATCGCCCGCGACTGCGGGATCGACGCGGAGCACCTCACTCTTATATTGACGCCGACGACCAGCATCGCCGGCAACGTTCAGATCGTAGCGCGCGTTCTCGAGGTGGCGCTTCACAAGGTGCACGAGCTTGGCTTTCCGCTGGAAAGAGTCGTCGACGGCGCCGGTGGGGCGCCTCTATCGCCTCCCGCGCCCGACTTCCTGCAAGCTATGGGACGCACCAACGACGCCATTCTATTTGGAGGAACGGTGCAACTGTACGTCACCGGGGACGACGAATCCGCGAGGGCACTTGCCGAGCGATTACCGAGTAGTGCTTCCAGTGACTACGGCCGCCCGTTCGCCGAGGTGTTCAAATCCTACGATTGTGACTTTTTCCGCATTGACCCGATGTTGTTCAGCCCGGCCAAAGTCATCGTCACCTCGGTGGACAGCGGACGCAGCTTTGCATCGGGAGCGCTCGACCAGACGCTCTTGAACACGTCATTCGGATCGCCGACATGAGCTCCCGCATCGCTATCTTCACGGAGCGCACCGGTTGGCACAGCGAGCAGTTAACCGCGGCGCTTGCCGACAGAGGGTGTCTCTCCCGAACGGTGTCCCTACAGAGATGCGGGATAGACCTGACCGCAGACACGTCCGGTTTGCGAATCCCCGGATTCGAAAACGCCCTTCCCGACGGCGTAATCGTACGCGGCGTCCCCGGAGGCACGTTAGAGAACATCGTATTGTGTCTGGATGTGTTACACGCTCTTCGCGAAATTGGTGTTCCGGTCCAGAATGACGCCCGCGCCATTGAGCGCACCGTGGACAAAGCAATGACCAGCTTGATTCTCAACCAAGCCGGCATTCGTACGCCACCGGCTTGGTCGTTCAGCGATCTGGCGCGCGTGGAGGACATCGTCCGGAGTGAGACCGGGAAGGGGAACACACTGGTTCTGAAGCCGCTATTCGGCTCCCAAGGTGCGGGGCTATGCAGGATCGCTAATGTCGACGACCTGCCGTCCGCCGACGCGTACAACGGCGTGTACTACCTACAACGTTACGTGCCAGCGTCTGCGACCGCCTGGCGGGATTGGCGGGTGTTCGTTATCGGGGCTCGCGCGGTGGCCGCCATGCGCCGAGAGGGCACAAACTGGATAACCAACGTAGCGAACGGTGCAAGGTGCCGCGCCGCGTCGCTCGACGATTCCATGGGGAAGCTTGCCGAACACGCATGCCGCACCCTGGAATGCGATTATGCAGGCGTGGACGTGATTAGAGATACCAAAGGAAGACTGTGGGTTGTCGAAGTAAACAGTATTCCGGCATGGCAGGGTCTGCAGAGCGTATGCAGCGCGGACATCGCGGGATTGCTCGCCGACACACTGGTTGATCGGATCGTCGGCGAAGCGACCGTGGAGGCCGCGGGATGATGCCAGCGGGCCGAACCGCGTATGCTGGAGCGCCCGCCGAGGAGATCGCAGGTGCCTACCTCTGGGCGTGCCGCACGGAACTGGAAGCATTCAAGCCCGGAAACGTGAGCGTGTTCGAAAGCGGACATGGCATGACGGCCCGGCATTTCATGATGAGCGCGGACGCAAGCGGCACGGCGCTGCGTCGCATGGACCTCGGACTTGGTGAAAAGATCTATCGCGCCGTCGCGGCAACGCAGGCGGCGGCCGGCTGCAACACAAATTTAGGCATTGTGTTATTGGCGGCGCCACTCATGCACGCCGCGCAGACGCGTCCTCCAGGAACGAGTCTGCGCAGTAGCCTGCGCCATGTCTTGCATAGTACGACCGTGAGAGACGCGGAGTGGGTCTATCGCGCGATCCGACATGCGGCGCCGGCCGGCCTCGGCACGGTGAAGGACCACGACGTATACGACGCGCCCACTGTCACTCTGTTCGAAGCCATGCGTGCGGCAGCAGCCCGGGACCGGGTGGCATTTCAGTACGCTGACGCGTATTCCGACATCTGGAACATCGGGATTCCCCGGTTCGTGGAGTTCTCGCATCGTTGGGAAGATCCGGCGTGGGCTGCGGTGGCCGTTTATTTGGGTTTGCTGTCCCGCCTCACGGACACCCATGTCGCGCGCAAACAAGGAGTGAGAATTGCTTCTAAGGTAAGTCGACTGGCCAGGCCGATCGATCGCGAACTGCGAACGTGCGAACAACCGCAGCGTCTGTTGCGCAAGCTGCACGCTCTGGACCACACATTCAAAACAGCAGGAATCAATCCCGGTACGACCGCAGATTGTACGGTCGCAACTCTGCTAGCCGCCCGGCTGCATCACTTGCCAAGTCCGGCATCGGGCGGAAACTTTGCAGCACCCGCAGTGGAGAGCCAAGGCCCTCCGCTGCATAACAACTCACTTCAAATAAGTTAGGAGGATACGGTGGCGAAAATAAATGGCGTAATGGTGGGCGAGTCCCTGGTTGGCGAAGGCAACGAGGTCGCCCATATTGACCTGATTATGGGACCACGCGGCTCCGCTGCCGAAACGGCGTTCTGTAACGGCCTCGTCAACAATAAGGATGGCTTTACGAGCCTGTTGGCGGTAGTTGCACCGAACCTAGCCGTCAAGCCCAACACGATGTTGTTCAACAAGGTCACCATCAAGAACGCGACGCAAGCGGTGCAGATGTTCGGTCCGGCTCAACGTGCGGTCGCGATGGCGGTCGCCGATTGCGTCGAGGATGGTACGATCCCCCAGGACGAGGCGGACGACCTGTACGTGTGTGTCGGTGTATTCATCCACTGGGAGGCTAAAGACGACGCTAAGATTCAGGACTACAACTACGCAGCCACCAAAGAGGCGATTCAGCGGGCAGTCGCTGGAGAACCCAAGGCGCGTGATGTGATCGCGAACAAAGCTAAGGCAGAGCATCCGTTCGCGGCCCACTCGTAGTCATTGGGACCGATGTCTGGCACGGCCCGCAATCTCACGGCCGTGCCAGGCAACACCCGTCTCGACCGTAATACCTCGATTGGAGGATGCACTATGAGATGCCTAGAGTGTGCAAGTGAAATCGATCGCCTTGACAACGAACACCTTTTGGCATGCTGCGGTTTGACCGTTCAGGAATACGCGCTGCGTCATCATTTACCGCTAGAGCTAATTCTATCGCCCGATCAGATCAACGATAGGGACGATCCCGCGCAGTATTCGCGTCTCGCCGTTCGTCCATCGGAACGCGCACGCGCGGTGTATGAGGGCATCAAGTGGGCCGGTCAGATTGATTCGGACGACGATTTTGTATCGATTGCGGGTGACGTGCGCCGACTCGATCTATTGCTGTGGGATCTCGACGCGTTATACGAATTAGGGTTCGTCTATCGCCAGGAATACCATTACGACTCGGAAACCCACAGGGTCGTTGCCAGGAACCGAATCAAGACTTTACGCCAGAACCTCAGCTGGCCCGGTGCGCACAGTCCAGCGCCTGTCGCGCCACCGGATTTCGACACCGCGATCGCGGTATACCTCACCCACGCCGGTGAGCTCCATGCAGGATATCTGTTCATGGAATTTCCGTGCGCCGACGACGGCCGGCGCGTGGCCGTGGATTTGAAACGACAGCACGGTGTCGCTACGGTTCGCCTTGACGCGGCCAGCGACGCCGACCGTATTCTGTTGAGGACCGCGACAACTTCCGACACTCGAAAATTGCTCAACACCTTGGAAACCAGACTGCGCGAGATCCCGAGCGCGCATGACCGATTCTTCGGTCGAGGACCCGAGGCCACGGTTGTGAAAGAGCTTGTGTTCGATTCGGCGCACTTCATCACCGATCATCCGGCCAAGTGCTCCAATCTCCACGGCGGACGCTATCGTCTTCATGTCAAGGTCCGCGATCGCGTCGATCCGATGACCGGTTGCGTTGTGGATTACGGTTATCTCAAGAAGGTGGTCACTCGACGTGTAATCGACCGCTTCGATCACCACAACCTGAACTACACATCGTCGGCCTTATCTTGGCGGTCGAGCACCGAGATCCTGTGCATCTATATCTGGGAAAGATTGATCGATTACCTGCCGGGCATGACGGAGTTGACGTTGTACGAGACTACGCAATCGTGGTGCTCTTACACCGGTCCCAGCCTCTCGGAATACCAGGCGGAGGGTCCCAATAAGCTGTCGCGTTACTTCGATAGCGACCAGCTTGGGTCGTCGCCGCTGCGCGACTTGCTCATGAAGCATCGGCGTGCACAGTTGAAAATTGTTAGCGGTGGTGATTCGTGAATCGATCAAGGTCGATACGCCCCTGGTGTAATGCCGTAGCGACGAGCGCGCCGCTGAGCCCCAAGTCCGCCAGGGTGCGCAGGTCCTCGTTACCACGTACTCCGCCCGCTGCGTAAAGTTGAACATGAGGATTGCTGTCTCGAATGTGGACGATGCGGTCGATATCGGGTCCCCGGCCACCACCGATACGGTCCAAAGACATGACGACCACTTGATCCGGCCAAAGGTGCGAATGCGTCAAGAGATCCTGATGACCAAGCAACCTTTGACCCTTGAAATCCAGGGACAGGACGGACGCGGCGGAGTCGGGAACCGCGACCAGCGTCTGAAGATTGCACATCGACTCGCTCCCGAGCACTGGTCGGCCGCAATTTCGGTCAAGAAAGGCGCGGAGCGAGTCCCTGTCGGTAATGCCGGCATCAACCCAGAGTTGCACATCCGGAAACTCGATTTTGAGCATGTCCAAAGTATGGCGATTGTCTCCACGCCGGCGTATAGCGTCTAGGTCGGCCACGTAAATGCATGGAAAAGGATGGCGACGCAACAGTGCTTCAACAACCGCATGCGGTTCACTCGACGGACAAAGAGCCGTGTTCAATCGTTGATAACGGGAACGGTCGCCGCCGCGAGCGAGAACGGCGTGACCGTCTATGAGATCGATAACGGGTATGATCAGCATCGATAGGTAATGCGCGTATTAGTTTTCGAGTATGTTACCGGGGGGGGCATGTCCAGTATAGCTCTGCCCCGATCACTCGCGCTAGAAGGTGAGCTCATGGCGCGGGCGTTGGTGCGCGATCTGCTTGATGTTCCGAACATCGATCTGTTAGTGATGCGCGACATACGACTACCGGCGCCCGACTGTTCGACGGACGTCCAGATACAGTACGTGCTGCGAGAGCAGGATGCCATGGAGGTCTTGAGGTTGTGCCTCGATCTGGTGGATGCGGTCTGGCCGATCGCCCCGGAGACGGACGGCGCTTTGGAGGCAATTAGTGATGCGGTTATCGCCGGTGGCAAGATTCTTCTCAACAGCATTCCCCGAGCTGTACACGTGGCGGCGAGCAAGCGCAAAACGGCGCAAGTGTTGGAGCGAGCGGGAGTCCCCGTGGTGCCGGTGCACAGCCCCGATACGGGGTTATTCGAATGGTGCGAGACCTGGGTGATAAAGCCCGACGATGGGGCCGGCTGCAGCGGCATCCGTATTTGTCGCGACGAATGGGAAATGATGCGTGCGGTGGAAGCCCTCGGCATCGAAAGCAACTACGTCGCCCAACCATATGTATCGGGTCCGGCGATGAGTATGAGTTTGATCTGTCACCATGGAACAGTCCGATTGCTGAGCTGCAATACGCAGCGGGTCGCGATCGTCAACGACGAGTTTCGTTTACTGGGCTGCATTGTCAACGGTTCGAGGATGGATCGCCGACAAGCACTACAGCTGGCGCGCGAGGTTGTGGCCGCCATCCCGGGCCTTTGGGGATACATTGGAATCGACTTTATCTTCGGCGAAGAAAACCCTCAGATTTTGGAGGTTAATCCCCGGCTCACCACCTCTTACGTCGGACTGAAACGCTCCATCGGCGTCAATCCGGCCCGGTTGGTGGTCGATCTCGTCGACGAACAATCTCGTCTGAACAGCGCGATTGTGTCCGGCGCACAAATTGACTCGACCCCCGTCGAGGTGGACTTCGGGATTACGCATGACACGTAACGCGGTCTGCGGCTGGGACATCGGCGGCGCGCACGTCAAGGCGGTATGCGTCGATGACTGCGGACGTGTTTTTTACACGCGGCAAATCGCGTGCCAGTTATGGCGTGAGCTACCGAATCTCGACACAGCGGTCGATGGAATCCTCACCGACATCGATGTCGAAATTACCTGTCATGCCGTCACCATGACCGGGGAGCTCGTGGATGCCTTCCCCAACCGCAAAGACGGCGTTTATCAACTGGTGCAGGCCATCGCACGCCACGTCAGTGCAGGAAGCGTCCTCGTCTACGCCGGACGCGGGGGCTTCTTGGGTCCGGACGTTGCCGTCGCGCAAGCCGACGACGTGGCTTCGGCCAATTGGTTGGCGAGCGGGACGTGGCTAGCGTCGATGCAACAAGATGGAATATTCATCGACGTCGGCAGCACCACCACGGACATCGTCCCCTGTCGCGGGGGGCGTGTGAGGTGTAAAGGATTCAACGATCACGAACGGCTTGCGGCCGGTGAGCTTCTATATACGGGTGTAGTCCGCACTCCCGTGCTCGCCTTGGCCGGTGGTGTCCCGGTACAGGGAAGGTGGGTAAGCTTAATGGCGGAAGTGTTCGCAACCACCGCCGACGTGTACCGGCTGTTGGATGAGCTTCCGGAACACGCCGATCTCCAAACCACCAGCGATGGAAACAGTAAGAGCCGGCGCGCCAGCGCCCGGCGTTTGGCGCGCATGCTGGGCTGCGATCTGGTGTCGGCGGACCTGGATTCGTGGGTGCGCGTCGCCCGGTATCTGCGTTTCCGCCAGCTCACCGGGATTCGCGAGGCCTATGAGCTTGTTGTCTCCAGCGCACACCTCAGCGACGACGCGCCAATCGTAGGCGCCGGGATTGGTCGATTTCTGATTCGGGATCTCGCTACCCAGATTGGACGTCCGTATAAAGATTTTGGCTTTTATATCGAGGGCGACGTCGGAGTCACCGACGATAACGGTGTCGCGGATGTGGCGCCCGCCTACGCCGTCGCCAAGCTCGCGCAGATACATCGTCATCATGCTGTCGCAGGCTGAAATCCCGTATCAACCGGACAGTGCCGCGCTGTTCGAGCGCTTGAGGGACCGTCGATGGGCGGTGTTTTTCGATAGCGGCCCCCAGGGCGTTTCGGGAGGACGCTACGACGTCCTCACAGCGGACCCGATGCTCACGATTGTCACGCGCGGTCACATGTCCGAGGTGCGCGGCCCCGGCCAAACGGTTCTGTCCCCCGAAGATCCCTTCGACCTCGTCCGCGCGGCTCTTGACACGTCCGGCGGTGAATCCTGTCCGCTGCCGTTTTGCGGCGGAGCGATTGGATACTTCTCGTACGATCTCGCACGGCGCTTGGAACCGTTACCGGCTGTAGCGAAAGACAATCGCGACGTTCCGGACATGGCGATCGGCATATACGATTGGGCGATCGTCGTCGACCACCGGCTTCGCCGTACGTGGCTGCTTTCTCAGAACCGCGATCCTGCGACGCGCCGCGAATGGCGTTCGTTGACAAATCTTTTTAGCGGCCGTAACCGCTACACAGGCGCGAGATCCGGAGAGTTCGCGCTTCTTGGCCCGGTCCAATCCAACACGACTCGCGAGGAATACATGGAGCGCTTCGGTCGCATCCATCGCTACATTCGCAACGGGGACTGCTACCAGGTCAATTTTGCACAGAGTTTCGCCGCCGTCGTGGAAGGCGATCCGTGGATAGCCTATCGCCAGTTACGCACCTTGAGTCCGGCGCCTTTCAGTGCATTTCTCGATGTGTCAAACGTGCAGGTGCTGAGCAACTCGCCGGAACGGTTTTTACGCGTCCGCAACGGACGGGTGGAGACCGAACCGATAAAGGGGACGCGTCCGAGAGGCATTAATCCCATGCACGATCTGGCCTTGGCGGACGAATTACGCACCAGTGTCAAAGATCAAGCGGAAAACCTCATGATCGTAGACCTGCTGCGAAATGATCTCGGTAAGAGCTGCCGACTGGGAACGATCGAGGTGCCCAAATTGTTCGAACTGCGAAGTTTTGCCAACGTCCACCATCTGGTCAGTACCGTGACCGGCGAGCTGCGTCGTGACCGCGACGCATTGGCGCTGCTGCGCGGCTGCTTCCCGGGGGGCTCCATCACCGGGGCACCCAAGATCCGGGCAATGGAGATAATCGAAGAACTCGAACCGGACCGCCGTGGCGTGTACTGCGGTGCCATCGGCTACATTGGGTTCGACGGGACGATGGATACGAATATTTCGATACGAACGTTGATCCATAAGTCCGGGCAGATTCGATTTTACGCGGGCGGTGGCATCGTCGCGGATTCGGAAGCTGAGGCGGAATACAAGGAGTGCTTCGACAAGGCGACGATCATGTTCGAGCTGTTAAAGCGTGCCGAAGTTGGACGCGTCGGTAGTTAAGATCGGAGGCAGTCTGTTTCACACGCCGGAGTTGCACCACTGGCTCGCAGTCCTTGCGAGGCGGGGGGGAGGCAAAGTGGTGGTGGTTCCAGGCGGCGGTCCGTTCGCGGACTTAGTCCGCGATGCCACCACCCGTTGGCGCGTCCCGGACGCCGTCGCCCACGGCATGGCGATTCATGCTATGGAGCAGTTCGGTCTGCTCATGGCTGGACTGCGTCCCGAGCTGTGTCCCGCGGACACCGAAGACGCCTTGCATCGCGCGCTGCGACAATCGCGTGTCCCCGTGTGGATGCCGTACCGCATGGCGATTAAAACAGCGGACGTCCCCGCAAGCTGGGACGTCACCTCCGACACGTTGGCGGCCTGGCTCGCACTCCGCGTCGGCGCACGCCGTTTAAGCCTCGTCAAATCCGTCCGCTTGCACGTCGACGAGATCTCCGCAAGCGCACTGAGCGAGTGCGGAGTCACCGATCCCGCCTTTGCCGGCTTCGTCGAG
>JBFGKR010000022.1:0-11926 GCA_041576575.1 Arenicellales bacterium
GCAGGAGCAGCGAGTCAGCCGCGCGCAACGTCGGGTGCTCGAGACCTTGACACGTGAGGCATTCGCACACGATAGTATTTTGAGAATGACCGGAACTTACGACGCGGACAACGCGATTGCCGAAATTGTGTCGCATTATCAATTGCGCCAAAACGTAAGCACTTGTCCTTCCCGGACGGAGCATTGATGAACGGAGCAAAAAATGCGGTATAAGTTCGTCATGGCGACGATCCTCGCCTACATCAGTTCGATTTCCTTGCTTGTTGTGACGCAGAACGCACTCTTCGCGCATGCATCGGAATCCGAAGATCAAGACCGTCGCGACTCCGAAATGAGCCTGAACGACAACGGCAAGACCGAGCTCATGCGGGCCGCTCGCAATGGCCAGTTGGAGCGGCTCCAGGTGCTGCTGAATGCGGGAGCAGACGCCAACCTCGCCAACGAAAACGGCGGTACACCGTTGATGTACGCGGTGCTAGGAGGGGATTTCGAGATCGTGGACATGCTGCTGCGACGCGGCGCCGATTTGAACGCCAAGGCGGACAACGGTTGGACCGCAACGATGATCGCCGCCGCCAAGGGCTACGACCACATTCTCAAATTGTTGTTGGCGCGAGGTGCGGACCCGAATGCGCCGGATGTCTATCAGTGGACGCCGCTCATGCGCGCGGGATACGAGAACCGGTCTTCCGTTGTTGAACTACTGCTGCAGGACGATCGAGTAAACATCAATCGACGCGGCGAAAACGGTTTTACGGCGCTGCATCTGGCCGCGACCCAGGGACACGTGGAGATAGTCCGGCTGTTGCTGGCGCGCGGCGCGGACAGGGATCTTCGCGACGCACGCGGTCGCACCGCACGCCAGATCGCCGCGCAGCGAGCACAATCAGACCTGATAGACGTTTTCGGCGATGTTCCCGCCGATCCCCACCGACTACGGCGATACTGAGCTCGTTCCGCCGGCCGAACCGGCGAGCGTACTCGCCGCCGTTACCAGCGCACCTGAGCAGCGTGACAACAAGTGATTAGTTCGTGCCTGCTCGATTTGGCGCTGTTCGCGACAAGCGCCTCGACTTGGCCTGTCAACACAAGATCTGCGTCTTGCAGTATTGGTCCAGTGGCGTGACCTCGGTTTGTTCTCCGATAGGCCTATCCACGTCGGAGGTAAGATATTCTAGTTGCAGCCGGTCGCCGAACTTGTCGAAGAATTTCTTGAACATGTCTCCCCCATAGACGCCGACCGCGTGGAGTGAATCACCGTTTCCGTCGTACTCGAGCTTCACGGCCGCCAACGGTTGTTTCGCCGGTCCGCCCAATACGCGCGCACCCCGCCGCGCGTCGTAAACGCTCTTTTCCGAACAGCAGAAAATGACTTGAGAGCCTTCGAGGTTCTTCTTTTGCTTACTCCGAAAGCGGACGCGCTCGTGCCGGTAATTGATAAAGCTTACCGCCCTGGCGGGATGCGTCATCTTGTGCGCACAGATCGCCGAGAATGCGACGACCGAGGCATCCGGGCCCACGCCTCCCTGCCAGGTGTAGGATTTCCCTCGTTCGGTTGTTAGAACTATATCGGAGGTCGTCGCTGTGCCCAGGTTGATGAGGAAACAGGGGGTCGTGATGAAAGGGTAGTGAAAAATGTAGTTTTCGCCGACCACTAAGTCAGAGGCGCGGATGGGACGGCGCGCGTTGTCGATCAATAACGAACGCGGATACGCGTGCAGTTTTCCTCTGGGCGCCGCAAGCGCGGCGCCTTGCGTGCTGGCCGCGAGCGCGGACATGCAAAATTTAACAAACCGGCGACGATCGATGCCGGACGATTCGCCTTTACTCATAGGGAGAACGTATCAACTTCGCTATCAACCAAGTTCGTGAGAAAGCCCCGTAATTTTTTTGTTTCGATTCGAATAACCGATTGCCAAAACCTGCGAAATGGCTTGTCCCTCCGCGCGATACGACTATTCTACCAATCATTGGTCACGGGTAAAGTCCGGGGCGAAGAATGACGACAGGCTGATCTTTTTTAGGCCTTGTCCCGCCACCTCGAGTACGAGCGCACCGCTTGCGTCCAAGTCCGAGAAGGTCCCGGTTATCTCGCCGTTTTCCAGCCGCACAGTCTGCGCCAACGGCTCACCTCGACCACGGGTCAGCCAGGCCCTGCGAACGGGAGCAAAGCCGTCGTTCGCCCAGCGATTTACCCACGACAGGAACTGTCGGCAGAATTGCTCCGCAAGCCGTGCTCGGTCGTAGCACTCAAAACCTTCGCCACGCATGCTGGACGCATCAAGACCGAGACTCGTGGGGTGATCGAAGACGTTGACGTTTAAGCCAAGTACGACCCAGTGGGGTGTTTCGTCGGCCTTCAGTCTGCCGCTCAGGGTGAGGCCCGCCACCTTGCCCCTGTTGAGCAATACGTCGTTAGGCCATCGGTATCTAAGTTCTTCCATGGGCTCCGCCTGTTCCGCGATGGCCAGGGCGGTGCAAATGGTAGCCACCAGGCTCAATTGGCAGACCGTGTCGAAGCCTTGCTCCGGCTTGACTATCAATGCCAAGTGAAGATTCCGGTATCCTGACATCCAATGTCGATGGTTTCGGCCGAGTCCTTCATATTGGGATTTCGCCCACACCAGTGTGCCCTCGTCGGCGCCCTGGGCCGCGAGCCGTTCCGCGTGGGCTCTGGCGCTGTCCGTCTTGTGCACGACGACCAGTTCATACGGGGTCGGAGTTTGAAGAGCCCGTTCTGCAGCCATCTGTCACCGACCTCCGATCAGCTTTTCCAAACGTTCGACATCGGTTTGGCGGTTGACGTTGATGAACGCATCCGGACAATCCGAAAAATCGCACACGGCCAAGCGGTGTCTTTCGAACCACCGGTCGATCTTGCGTTCACCCGCGTTGAGAAACGCCAGCATGCTGTCGACCAGCTCGCGACGCAACAGCAGAAACACGGGATGCATACGGTCACCGTCGTGCACGACGCACACCTCCGCGTCTTGCTCGCGCAGCGCGCGATAAAGGCGCGCAACGAGATCGCCGGTGACGAGCGGCGAATCACAGGGGACGCTGACGACGTAGGGTGTGGACGCGGCCTGCATCCCGCTCGCCATCCCGGCGAGCGGTCCAGAAAAATTACCGACTACGTCGCTAACGAGGTCGCAACCAAATTCGCGGTAACTATCCAGGTTTCGGTTCGCATTGACGACGACTCTCGCGACTTGGGGTCGCAGTACCTCGAGTACGTACCACAACATGGGTTGGCCGGCGAGGCGGATCAATCCCTTGTCGGAGCCGCCCATGCGTTGTCCACGACCACCGGCAAGGATGACGCCGGTGATGTCGTGCCGGGGATAACTCGCCGAGTCCTTAGAAGTCACAGCGGTTGTACCGCGCGCATTCTCTGGGAACTCCAAGCCGCGCCCGGGGCGATGAAAACTTAGCGCAAAAGGCGTAAACTGTTTCCATGATAATAAAGGTCAGACTTTTCGCAGGTCTTCGGGAGCGTCTGGGGTTCGCAGACCAAGACGTCGAAATCGACGAAGGCCATACTGTCGGCGACGTGTGGGCCACCGTGGCCGGCGCCGGCGATTTACCGGAAAACGTCATGGCGGCCTTGAACATGGACTACGTCAAACCCGACGCCAGGGTCTCCGACGGCGACGAGGTGGCGTTTTTCCCACCGGTAACGGGGGGCTGATTCGGCGCGGCACCGGCCGTGGCGGTGTAATCGGCTTCCTTCCATACCACGCCCACCCCACAATCGCTCCTGTTCACCGGCTCACGGTCTGTAGCCCATCCAATACGTCAGCGAGTCCGCATTACCGTCTAGATCGTTGGTATCGGCGCATCGCCAGTCTTCGAACCAAGCTCGAAGCTCGCCGTGTCGCAGACAATAAGCCGGTGGGAACGCCGGTTTTTCGCTGAGAAAATTGCGGTTGAAAGTCTTGAACACGAGCAAGCCGCCGGATTTCACGGCGCTTTGAATGGAGGGTATGAGCGCGCGATCGAGATATCGAAAGGAGACGATGACGTCGAAATACTCCTGCGGCAACGGGAAGCGTTCCAGATCGGCGACAAACGTCATGACCTCCAGTCCAAGGGCCGCGGCCTTACGCTGGCAGTGCCGGAGTCCCGCGATACTCCCGTCGACACCGACGCTCGCGTATCCCTTTTGCGCCAGGAATAGCGCGTTGTCGCCCGTACCGCAAGCCACATCCAAGGACACACCGTCTCCCGCGAAAACCGCCTCGTTGTCAATGAGCAACGGGTCCGCGACAAACGTCTCTGTAAACGCGCGCGATTCGTACTTACTGTTCCAACGTTCGATATCGGACTGCGTCACGGCAGGGAAGCTGCGAAAGCGTCAATGATCAAATTTCGGAACCACGGCGGATAGTCGTCGAACATCAATAGCGGCCGCAGCGTCGGCGATTGTCACTCGTCACGCACCCAGCGACCCGAGCGCCCTCCGGACTTTTCCATGAGGCGCACATCGGTAATAGTCATCCCGCGATCTACTGCTTTGCACATGTCGTAGATCGCAAGCAGGGCGACCTGTACCGCTGTCAAAGCTTCCATTTCGACGCCCGTGCGGCTGTGGGTTTCCACGCGGGCCACACAATGAATCGCCGGTGTTTGTGAATCGGTATGAAAATCCACCACTATCTTAGTGACTGGAATGGGATGGCACAACGGTATAAGGTCCGCCGTCCGCTTTGCCGCCATAATTGCGGCGATACGCGCGGTGGCGAGAACATCTCCTTTCTTGTGTCTTCCCTCCGTTACCAGATTCAGGGTCTCACCGAGCATTCGAATCGACCCGGATGCGATTGCGACACGATGGGTCACCTCCTTGCCGCCCACGTCGACCATGCGCGCTTCCCCGGATTGGTTCAGGTGTGTGAGCCGGGTCATGTTCGCGTCGTGCGCCGCTTTACAAATAACTTTTTCGCTGCCGACCGCGCCCGTTGGACTTGGAGATAATGCGTCCCTTGACGACTTCCAGGCCCGGTATCTCGACGAGTTCGTAGTTCACATTCAGCGGCTTCAGAAAGCAGCGGTCGTTCGTGATCTGCAATTGACGAAAGATGTATTCACCGTCGTGTAGGGCAACAACGAAGCAGCCATCTTCCACCGAAACTCCCGGTTCTATGATGATGACTTCTCCGTGCGCAAATTCGGGCTCCATGCTGTCGCCAAGTACGCGCAGCGCGAAGGCCTCGTTTCCCGAACAACCACTCATGACCGGAGAGTCTACCAGAGTTCTTTGGTTTTATGGACGAACCAATCTATGACGGCCTGAATTCGATGCTTGTGCTCGCTTTTTTGTTGCAACGTCGTGAGCTTGGGTTTCAGGTCCCTGAGGATTTGTTTGTACTTGCGAGCCAGGTCTCGATAATGATCCGCCTCTTGGCGGCTCCGTTTCAATTCGGCGACAAGCAATTTTACGTCTCCGCTGCGGCTGCTCGGACCATCGTGAGGCGCTTTCGAAACCGCGTCGTCCTTGATCTGCGATACGATTTCCAGCATGGCCCCGCGGGACGTTTTTATCTCGGGAAACACGCGAAGCAGCTCGTCGTATCGGATTTTACCGTCCACTGAGCTGAGCGACTGCTCCGAAATCAGCCGCTTGATCTCCGAGCGTGACACACCGGCGAGTTTCGCCGCACGGGGAATGTCTAAGAATCGTTGCATCAGCAGGAGACGATGGCGCAAGCGGTGCGTTGTCTGGAGAAATCCCGGCAAGCCCTAGCCATGGACTATATGGGCACGAGATCGGACTGTCCAGCGCGGAAGTTGGCATATCTGCGCTAGCGAGGTACCCTTTGCTGCGGCCATCGAGTGGAAGTGGATACGGTGTTTGAATTCGAGAACAAGGTAGCGATGATCACGGGCGGCGCCGGCCCCCTGGGCGCGGAGGTCGCCCGGCGCTTCGCTGCGGCGGGTGCTAGCATCGCACTAGTGGATATTAACGAAGAATCGCTCGGCCCAGTGATGACGGCGCTGGCCAATAGCAAGTCTTCTCGTGCTCTGGCGGCCGATCTGACCGATGCGATCTCGGTGCGCAACGTGGTGAAGCAGGCAATCGAGAGTTTGGGACGCATCGATATCTTGGCGAACATAGCCGGAGGCTTCACCATGGGACCCCGCGTGCACGAAACCGCGATCGAGGACTGGGAGTATATGCTGAACCTGAACGCAAAGTCCGTGTTTCTCACCTGCCGCTCGGTGATCCCGCACATGCTCGCGGCGGGGCGGGGGAAGATCATCAATGTGTCCGCTCGCGTGGCAAACGAAGGTAAAGCAACGATGGGGCCCTACAGCGTGTCCAAATCGGCAGTGGCTCGCTTAACGGAAAGCCTCGCCGCCGAGTACCGAAACGACGCTATCAACGTCAATTGTATTATGCCGGGCACCATCGATACTCCGGCCAACCGCAAAGCCATGGGCGACGCCGACTTCAGCCGTTGGGTGGCGCCGGCGGCGCTCGCGGACGTGATCTTGTTTCTCGCGTCCGACGCGGCCAGGGCGATTCACGGCGCCAGCGTCCCGGTATACGGCCTTACCTGAAACCCGTTCCCCTACCACTCGCCGGTAGCGCCGGCCCGCATGATTTTTTCCATCGCATCGCGGATGCGGGTGGCGTCTTGCTTTAACTGGTCGCTCAGCTTGGAGTCGGGGTGCCAGGCCATCGCCAACCAACTGACGTCCCAATCCATGGTCATGATCCAGATGTCGCCGTTCGCATCCTCCATCACCGCAATTCGACATGGAATGAAGATGACGAACTCGGGGCTGTAGTCAAGCATGCGGCGTCCAATCGTCGCGTCGCAGTACTGCAGAATCTCTACGCGCAGTGCAGGCAGTCCGGAAATTGCTGAGACGTCCTTCCAGAACTTGTTATGTCCAACTTTTTTGAAATTTACGTCGTTTGCCTTGAGATCCATCGCTTCTATGACATCCTTGAAGGAGATGCCGTCGTCGACCTTTACTTTCGAGGTCATCATGTTGAAGAGGTCGCGCATGGACATGGAACTCATGCCCATCATCTGCTGGAACCACATCTTTTTCTGCTCCGCAGGCACTGGCGGCATGACGCGATTGGAATTCGCGAGGTAACGTTCGCGCAGTACCTTTTGCGCTTCCTCCGACAACGATTCCAGGGTTCGATCGCCGAGTTCGGGTCTCGGCTTGAGCTCGTCTTCCACCGACATCGCGGTGATCGTCGATTGTGCTTCCTTTGACGCAGCGGACCCGCCCTGTTCGTTTTGTTGCGCCGTGAGCGGCGAATAATTCAAGAACAGAACGCCGGCAATGGTAAACTTTGAAAGTAGTTTCAAGAACATCACGTGTGAAGTCCTCCCGGTTCGATGCTGTGTTTAATGTTGGCCCGAGCTCGCGGTGTCTCTTACAGGCTCTGGACTGGAAGAATACCGTTTCGATGGAGGGGGCAACAAGCGGGAAAAAGTGGGATCAAGCCGATTATCCTACACCAGAATAATACCGGTTTCATGGGGAGATCCGCGCGTGTGAGAGGCATCTGGGGAAAGCGATGGGTTTGTTGAAGTGTGCGTTCAACCATCCATTGATGGTGGGAGAATTCCGCTGCAACAAGGCGCGATCCGTGGTCCGGCGCGGGGGACCGGATGTTGATTGCGAAAGCGAGGCCGCGCAGCGCCGATGCACGCGTTTGTTTGCGCGGCTCAAGGCGGCAAGCCTTCCCGCGATGGATTTGCCAGACGATCCTCTCAGCATGCCGCACAGCATCCACGTCAAGATCCAGTCCGGCGGTTTGTCGGGCATTAAGAGGATGCTGAAAGATACGCAGGACGACGACGTCGCTTCCATGGTGCGCGCCGCGGTGCGCCGATTCCACGGAATAGACGCCATACCCCTGGACGAACTGATCCTAGACATTACCAACTACCGGCTCAGGCGCAGGCGCAAATAGGCGCGTCAGTTCGGGTGAAACCAGGAAAGTTGTTTATGCAGCTCGACGACGTGTCCGATTATCACCAGGGTAGGTGCGCTGACCTGCGCAGACCGCACGATGCCAGGCAAGCTTTCGAGGTCGCCGACGAACACCCGCTGCTGCTGCATGGTGCCTCGTTCGACCAGCGCCGCGGGCGTCTGTGCCGACATCCCGTGAGCAATCAACTCGCGGCAAATCGTCTCTAGACCCGACAAACTCATATAAATGACGATCGTCTGCTGCGGTTGCGCCAGCATATCCCAATTCAGTTCCGTCTTTCCGTTCTTCAGATGTCCGGTGACGAACACGCAGGACTGCGCGTAATCTCGGTGAGTCAGGGGAATCCCGGCGTAGGAGGCGCATCCGGCCGCGGCGGTTATGCCGGGCACCACCTGAAACGGGATTCCCGACGATGCCAAACGCTCGATTTCTTCCCCCCCTCGGCCGAAAATAAAAGGGTCGCCGCCTTTCAAGCGAAGCACGCGTTTGCCCTTCTTGGCCAAATCGATCAGCAATTGATTGATTCGCGGTTGCGGAACCGCGTGTTTGGATCGTTCCTTGCCGACGTAGACGAGGTCGGCATCACGGCGTGCGAGCTCGAGGATTTCGGGGCTGACGAGTCGGTCGTAGAGAATGACGTCGGCTTGTTGCATCAAGCGCAGCGCGCGAAACGTCAGCAGATCGGGGTCCCCCGGCCCCGCGCCCACCAGGTACACCTCCCCCGCGGCATCGGACGCCGATGCCTCGTTCACGGCGCGCTCCAGCGCGGCACGGGCCTCCGCGTCTCGACCGGCGAGCAACATTTCCGCGATTGGGCCTTGCAGCACGCCCTCCCAGAAGCGTCGACGTTCGTCGCTGGTGTGGAAGCGCTGTTTGACGCGCTGACGAAATCCTTCGACCAGCGTTGCCAGACGGCCGTAAGCAGCGGGAATCAGCGTCTCCAGTCGGGCGCGCAACAGCCGGGCAAGTACCGGAGACGCCCCCCCGGTGGACACCGCGACGACCACCGGTGACCTGTCTACAATCGAGGGCATTGTGAAGCTGCACAAACTGGGTTGATCCACCACGTTCACGGGTATGCCGCGTTGTTGCGCAAGTTCCGACACCCGCTGGTTCAGCGACGCGTCGTCCGTGGCGGCGATGACTACGGTGTTATCGTCGATGTCCCCGGGTACGAAACTGCGCTGCTGATAGGCGATTTCACCATTTTTGTTTTGCAGCGCCAGCCGTTCGCAGAGTGTTGGGGCGATTACCTTCACCATCCCGCCGGCCTTTCGCAACAACGCAACTTTACGCGCGGCGATCTCGCCGCCGCCCACGACCAGGCAAGGGCGTTCCCTAATATTGAGAAAGATGGGAAAAAATTTCATCGAATTCCTTAATTTAAACAAAGAGTTAGCTTCTGTATCAGCGGCTTGGGGCTGGACGCACGCCAGTTCGCGGGGTTCTATTCAAGCGCTAACGTCGCAGCAGGTGAATATCCTCTTGTCGGTATGGGGTTAGGGCGTCGTCAGCGACTTGAGCCGTCGTCTAGGAACGCCGTTGTTGGTCAGGCGCTCCATGGTCAAACTCGGGGTGGGAGCCGGACCCGCGATATAAATGTCGCAATGCGGAAGCTCGGGATGTTTGTGAATAATGTGTTCGGCAAACATTTCGACGACGCGCTCACGTGGAAGACCCGGTGGATCGTAGTTCGAGCGACGCTTCGTTTCCAAATCTTCAGGACCAAACAGGGTACAGGAAAAATTGTCGAACGCGTCGGTCCAGGATCTCACCAGATTGCCCATGTAATGGCGGTTCGCGCCAAAGACGCACCAATATAGGTGCACGCACTCCTCGATTTCCAATTGCATGGCGTGCTCGATGAGACTCTTGATCGGGGCAAAACCGGTGTCGATCGCCAGAAACAATAGTGGTTGTTTCGAGTCGTCCTTCAGGAAGAAGTCTCCTACGGGACCGGTAACCCGAACCAAGTCGTTGGTCTTCAGCTTCGCCAGCCGTTGTGACAGCGCGTCGTCTCGCGTCACAGGCACATGAAATTGAATATTTCGATCGTCGCACGGGCAGCTGGCAATGGGATACCAACCGGCGAACCCATCGTCCAGTTGCAGCTGCACACTCTGCCCGGCGTGGAAGCGCAGGCGCTGCGATCGCGGTGTCTGAATCTGCAGCAGCAGGATGTCGTCTCTGAGCGCTGATACTTTTTTGACGCGGGTCGCAATCTGTTGTTGCGGGATCGCTGCGTCCTCTGACGCCTCGACGACAATATCGTCGACGGCCGTATACGAACAGAGGAGAAAGTAACCTTGGTTTTTCTCGGCCTCGGTGAACACGAAATCGTGTGGGCGGACTTTGCTCAAGGTGCCTTCGATCAGACGCGCGCGGCACAACCCGCAGTTGCCGTTGCTGCAGCCGTAATTCAACGACAATCCCGCCTGCAGCGCGGCCTCGAGAACGGAATCCTTCCCTTCGACGTGGAAACACCGCGCGCTGGGTTGAAGTTGAACAAGGGCCGCCATTGACGAGGAAGTGCCGCTTAAAACCCACGATTTATACCACAAACGCTCTCGGATCTGGGCAAGGGAGTCGCGGCTCCTGGCATGCGCAAGCATGATCGGGCTATGATTTCAGGCTGCGACAATTCGCCCACACGTACCCGTGTTTTTTTTGCGAGCGAGGCTTGAATGCGACCTGCACAGATTTTGCAGATACTCGACAACGAATACGAAAGTGCTCAACGCGGGCACCATACGCCGGTCATGCTCTGGGGACCGCCGGGGGTAGGTAAGTCACAGATGGTGGCCCAGGCGGCCAGACATCACGGCGCGGAGGTCATTGACATTCGCCTGTCGCAGTTGGAACCGAGCGACCTGCGGGGCATTCCGTTTCGGGTCGGCGAACGCGTGGAGTGGGCGGTTCCCGCGATGCTGCCGGACGAAACCCGCCACGGGCCGCACGGCGTGCTGTTTCTCGACGAAATCACTTCCGCCCCCCCGAGTGTTTCCGCCGCCGCGTATCAGTTGATCCTCGATCGCTGTCTCGGCGCTTATCGGGTGCCGCCTGGGTGGGCGATATTCGCCGCCGGCAACCGCCAGGGCGACCGAGGCGTCACGTACACCATGCCGGCGCCGCTCGCCAATCGGTTCTCCCATTTCGAGGTCGAGGCGAATATCGACGACTGGGTGACGTGGGCCTTTGCGAGCGGCATCGACCAAAGAGTGATCGCGTTTCTTCGGTTTCGTCCGGAATTGCTTTTCGATTTCGATCCGACGCACAACCCCGTCGCGTTTCCTACGCCTCGCTCGTGGGAGTTCGCGCACCGGGCTCTGCAGAAATTCGGACGCTTGCCGGATATTCTCGCCGGGGCGCTGCAGGCTTGCGTGGGGCCGGCCGCAGGCATTGAATTGCACGCGTTCATTCAGAATCTCGACAAGCTTCCCGACATCGACGCGATCCTCCGGGGCGACGACACGCCGGTTCCCGAGGAAATCGACTTGCAGTACGCAGTGGCGAGCGCGCTCGTCGGCAGGGCGGTGAAGGCGAAAGACAATGGCGAAGCGGGCCACGTATACGGCCGCATCCTCGAATACGCGGGCCGATTCCCCCAGCGGGAAATGGGCGTAATGCTGGTTTCGGACATGCACCGTGCCGTGGGGCAGGACCTTTTTGCCGTCCCGCAGTTCTCGGATTGGGCGAAGGCCGTTGCGGACGTCGTTTTATTCGAGGTGTGAACGTGAAAACATAGATGACCGACATCGGCACCAAGCTCAGCGCCGCGCGGACCCGGTTGATACTCGACAAGCCGTTTTTGGGCGCCCTGGTTCTGCGGCTGCCGATGAAGCGGGCAGATCCTAAATGGTGTTCCACGAGCGCGACCGACGCGCGCGCATTCTATTACAACGAATCCTATATCGAGGCCTTGTCGCTGGCGCAAACACAATTCGTGCTGGCCCATGAGGC